>JAITIZ010000634.1 GCA_031279215.1 Planctomycetaceae bacterium | reverse complement strand
TTCGTTTTTTGACAAGATCAACGGATCGGGACGAGATAAACAGAATTTACAGGATTTTTAAATAAAGAATACAAAAATTCTACTCTTATAAAACCGAATTTTAAAGTACAATGAGTATATTAACTATTAACTATTAACTATTAACTATTAACTATTAACTATTAACTATTAACTATTAACTATTAACTATTAATGAGGTTTCTTTTGATTCCGATAATTCAAGCAAACCAAACAACTCAAACCGGTAAACATGGTTTTATTTATTGGATATTTTGTTTTGTTATTCTGTGTTCTTTTTTTGTTTCGTTATTTTCTATTGCGGAAGAGGCGGCAGATCGGGAACAACGGATTATTGAACGATTTTGGGATATTCTGGTCAAATCGCCGCGGCGAGGAACAACATTTGACCGTGTTTATACTTATTACATTGATACCGGACATGTTGATCAATTTCTTGAACGTTGCCGAAATCTTACAGAACAAAATCCCAAACACAGTAAGTTTTGGATATTGTACGGATTGGCGGCGGAACGGCGCGGTGAAATGGAACAGGCGGCTCATGCGTTTCAAACGGCAACTCAACTCGATCATGAAGATTCTGTTGCGCCGTTTTATCTTGGTGAAATTCGGATTGCTCAAGGACGGTTACGCGAAGCAATTACCGCATTGGAACTCTCTGTACAACGTAAACCGGTTCGCGCTGATGTGCGAAATGTGTTACAAACATTGGGCCGCACTTATGAACGGTTCGGCGATTCCAAAAAATCGGAAACCATCTGGAATCAATTAGAAAAACTCTTTCCCGATGATACCGAAATGCTCGTTCAAATCGCAGAACTCCTAGAATCGGAAAACCGTTACAGCGAAGCGTTAAAACGGTACGAAAAATTAGTTGAAAAATCCAATGATGAATTTTCCCGTGTTCGGTTTATGTTGGCGATTGTTGACATTAAATTGCAACAAGGTTACGAACAAGATGCTCTTGCCGATTTGGAAACATTGCTTGATCGTCTTGCACCGGAGAGTTGGCTTGCCGAATCGGTACGAAACCGGATTGACCGGATTTTTGTGCGAAAAGAAGATGAAACCGGTTTGGCAGAATTTTACCGTAACAGGATAGAGAAACAACCGGCTGATTTTGAATCTATTCGGCGATTGGTTTTGACATTGCGGCAACTCAAACAACTCGGCGAAGCACGGAAATTACTTACCGAAACAATTGAAAAAACGCCGTCTAATATTCCGTTGCGTTTAACATTGATTGACTTTTTAACGGAACAAAAAGAGATGACGGCAGCTGTTGCTCAATATGAGGCGATTGATCGTCTTACTCCCAACCATACGGATTATCTTTCCCGTTGGGGGCAACTCGTTTTCCAAAATACAGAAATAGACGAAGCAGCCCGTAAAACAGAAGCCGTAAAAATCTGGACAAAAATAGCACAAGCGGATCCCAATAATCCTATTGCAGCGGTAACAGTTGCCGATCTTTTATTTCGGAACAAAATTTATGACGAAGCGGAGAAGTTTTACCGTTGCGCTATGGAATTACGACCGGATGATTTTTCCTATCGGGAATATTTGGCGATATTTTATCACGGACGCGGACAAAAGAAAAAGGCTCTTGAAATATTGCATCCGCTTGCGGAAAACAGTAAGCAAACTCCCGAAAATCTAACACAATTAGGTAATCTTTTTTTATCACTTGGTTATGTTACGGAATCTTTTGAAATTTTTCAGCGTATTGCCGAACTTTTCCCGAATGATTTACAAGCACAATGGCGGTTTATTGAAGCATTGATCCGAAAAGGTCAACCGGATGATATAGAAACGGCGATTCTCCGGCTGACGCAGGCGGAACGGCTTATCGAAACGGAAGAACAATTCGAATTATTTTTACAACAAGAAATCCGGTTTCTAAAATCGGCACAAAAACTCGCCGAAGCAGCCGAAATTCTTGAACAAAAAATCAATGAGATGCACAACAGTAATAATAGCAACAATAATAACCAATCTATTTTGTTTGTTCGGGCATTTTGGCGTCTTGCGGTTTATCGTCAGGCGGAAGTCAAAAGTCATGCGGCAACTCTTGCTATTGAAAAGGCGTTGGCTGCCGTACAACCGCCCGGTTATCGGTTGCTCCGTGTTGCCGCGGAATTGTTTGAGCAAAACGGCAACGGGGAAAAAGCCATTGAATTGTACAAAATTCTCGCGGAACGCGATACTATTTGGCGTGCCGATCATTTGAAACATCTTGCCTTACTTCAAGTTAAGTTGGGATACATCGATCACGCCCTTGAAACAAGCCGTACACTAATTGGGTTTGCTTCCGGTAATCCGAATCATTTTCGTTTTTATGCCGATTTGCTTTTGAGTATCGGTCATTATGAAGAAGGAATTAATATTTTACGCCAAGCGTTACGAATTGAACCGGGGGATATTGCAACACTCACTCTTCTCGCACAAACATTGGACAAGAACGGTCAGCGTAACGAAGCCATTGAAATGACATGGCGGCTTTTTGAACGAACTGATCATTTGTCCGCTCAATTATCTATTATTGAAACATTGGCAGATTATTATCAACAGTCCGGTCAACTCGATAACTTGATAGAACAACTTCAGAAACGGATACGTTCTGATGATAAAAAACGTGAAACAACATTGGGACTTGCCAGAGTTCAAACAATTATTTCCGATTTCGATGCCGCACGCCAAACACTGGAAAATCTCCTTGATATGTCGGTTGATCACACAAGCACTTCCAATGATCCGGTTCTGTTAAAAGAACTTGTTTTTGTTGCGGAAAAACAAAAAGATTTGAATGCGGCGGTTCGGTATCAGGAAAAACTTTGCCAACTTACCAAAGATAATTTTGAAACAAACCGGTTGTTTGAACTTTATGTTCAAGCCGGTGATACCGAAAAAGCCGATAAATTGTTTCTTAGCCGAATCCTTCAGAAAGCGGATTTGCAAGATCAACTCGAAGATATTGATCTGATGATTGGTCGTGAACAATATGATTCTGTCAAACAAGTTTTGACCTTTCTCGAAATTCATGAAACAGAAAACTGGGAAATTCCGTTTCGCCGTATTGCGGTTGATTCCTATCTTGGCGGTCAATCTGTTACAGATTCCGTTTGGGAATTTCGGTCTCTGCCTTTTCCCGCATCGCTCGCCAACACAACCCCCACAACACCCGCAACATCTAAAACAGTCAATTCTGCATCTTTCGCATGGTTATTACCGGGAAATCTTGATTCGAAAATTCAAAATTCATTTGAATTAGCGGACTTCGCTCCCGCAGAATTTTTAGAGTCAATTCGTTTACAACGGGAATTTTTTTCAACATTGTTCCGAAACCGCTTACATTACAATGAACGTTTTTTGAAACACAATACGGAAATATTACCGCCAAAACCTTTTCTTAAAGTCGATTCATTTCGCGAAGCACGATTTCTTGTTCTTGGTTGGCTGCTCAAAGAAGCAATAGAACAGGATTTGAACAGTCTTAATAATTCAAAGACAATAAATTCAGATACAGTTAATTCAGATACAGTTAATTCAGATACAACAAATTCAAACACAGTTAATTTAAATACAAATAATTCAAATATAAATAATTCAAAAGTTGTCCATTCAAGTGTTAGTGAACCAGACCCAAATCAATTTATTAACTTTCGAAAAACGGTTGAGAAAATTCGACAACTGTTGTCTTCCGAAAACACACCGCATGATCTATTATTGGAACGGATTCGTTTTGAAATTTTTCTGCTCGATCTCTATCAACTTGATAATAGCCGAAATCCTTTGACAAACGGAACTCTAAAATTTCAGATTGATCGTGATTTTTGCAACAGAATGATTTGGGAAATTGTTCGTAATCTTGGTATTGAAGGTGAAACAGATTGGCAACTTGCGGCGTTTCAAATTCTTCTGGCTGAGATTTTGGACGAACAAATCGTAACCCGATTTGCCGATATGAAGGACAACAAACAACAAATCGAACAAAAACTCGGTGAAATTCTGGACGAGAATTGCCTTCGGCGGGGTATGCCGCCGCGTTTTCCCGATCTCCGCTCGCAACTCATTCAATTTGCCAATTATTTGATACAACAAGCATTTGAAAAAACAAAAATCGTTGCAGACAATAATTCTTTAACAAACAATAATTCTTTGTCAAACAATAATTCTCCGACAGTTAATCAGAAAATTGACCAGCTCCTTGAAATCTGGGAAACATTTGCGAAGAGTGATGAACCTGAACAGGTCAAGATTTTTGAACAAAAAATTGCTGCCCGATGTTCTATGCTTGTTTGGATTCTCAAGACGGTTGGGCGAAAAACAGACATTGCCCGTCTGGAAACAACTTTAGAACACGCCGCCCAACGAAATCCTATTTTTCTTGCGGAAATAGCCGATGAGCTTAGTATTTTGTACGATAAGGACACGATTCTTTTTCTTGCACTTTCCGGTTATGATTCTCTTGAAAAACAGTTGGAACGAGTTAAGATATGGATTCTTAACGCCGGTGAATTTCAGAACAAAAACGAGCAGTTACAAAATCAAACATTTCATTTTGAACAACGTCAATTACTTTGTGATGCTGCGATGAAATCGCTTTGTTCCCTTTTGAAACCGATTCGGTTTGGACATTGTGATATTTTTGATAAGCATGAATACGAAGTGTTGGCGATGCAGCCGGAATTGTTACGAGATTTAATCAGTACAAGCAATCAGACCAACCAATCACGTCTTATTCATCGGGTGCTTGGTTTGGATGCGGAACCGCCGAACCGGCGTATTCTTCGTTCAGAACATATTCGCCAGATCAGCGAATTGGAATATGAACTCTATATTCTTGCGGAATGGGCAATCACTTTTCGAAATAATATTCTGCCCCCTTCTGTTTCCGTACAAGAAACACCAACTAATCTGAATACCCATAAAAATACGGAACTTCCCTCATTGCCCAAACCGCTTGTCAATTATCAACCGGAATTGCTTGGACAGCGTATTGTAGATCGTACATTATTGCAATCAGTACTCCAAAACAAAATTTATTATGCTCCGCTTTCGCCGTTTCAGGAACTTTTTTTCCGAATTGCGGTGATCAGGAAAATGTTGGATACGTGTGTTAAAAATGCAGAAATTGATACGGATATTAAAACCGATGTTAAAACACAATCGCTTTTACAATCATATTTCAAAAACGAATTTAATAAACGTTTTTATCGGCTGATTGAAAAAGAGGAATTGTTGTGTAACATTTCGGCGGATATTCTCGGAATAGCGAAGAAAACGGAAAATGAATTTACACGGTTGGACAAGCAACTCGAATCTGTACGAAAACAACGGATTGACCAATCAGAACCGCCCGAGACAACGGAATTACTTACTCTTGCATTACTCAAAACCAAAGCGGGACATTTGAACGAAACGGTTTCAATTTTGGACGAGATGCAACTTAAATCGCCGTTAGATACCAAGACACGAGAGTTTATTGCGGCTCATATCGGGCTTCAACTCCAAAAGGAAAATGATAAACGTAAAAATGATGAACGTAGAACTTATCGTCAACGTACGGAAATAGCGTTTGATCGGTTGCTTGGTTATCGTCTTTCGGATCAGGAAGCATTCCAATTGCTTCCAATTCTCGAACAGTGGGGACGGACAAATGATGCTCAAACACTTCTTGATCGGTTGGTTATTTCGGTTTCGGACCGTAAAATTCAAAATGAACTGCTTCACCGAATGCATGTTGCCGGTGAAAAACAAAAAGAAAATGCGATTAGAATTTCATTACGTATTATTCAAAACGCCGGATATTTTAGTGATTCCCGACATTTTGCGTTGGACTTTTATATTTATGAAACGGCATTGAAAATTTTGCGGGATTTTGGAGAGATTGATTCTGTTGCGGAGCAACTCGAAATCCGATTTAGGGGGCTTAAAGATAAAACAGATTCATTAATTATGCTTGCGAATCTTTATCTTGCTCTCAATCGTCAACGTGAAGCGAAAGAACTTACTCTCGAACTGGCGCGAAACCCGTCGCGGGAAACTGACCGCCGTAATGCGATTACCGCCTTACTCCAGCACTTCGGATTTACCAAACAACTCGAAGAAATGAACGAACGACTCCTAGAACAAACAACTCAACCGGATAGAAAAAATCAATAAACAATAGGGAACTTCTAAAAACCTAATGTAAAAATTTATTGTTAGAAGGAGCGCGGTCGTCTCGACCGCATTTTTAGGCGTTTTTTTGTAAAAAAAACAGTGCAGGCGAGACGCCTGCGTTCCTCCTAATATTAGTTTTTAGAAGTTACCAATAAGGAACTTCTAACATAATTGTCTATACTCTATCCAGTTATGAATTGGTTGTTTTTTAAATCATTTCGTTGGCAAATTCTTTTTTGAGGAGTTGTAAACCTTGTTCCCCTTGGTCGTTGTTGACGGTGATGGAGATATTGCGTTCGCTTGTGGAAATGACATTGACATTGATTCCTCCGTCAGCAAGTGTTTTGAACATTCGGTACGCCAAACCCGTGTGAGAACGCAAACCCGTACCACGAACCGATAAAATCGCAATCGTCGAATTGTACAACGGTTCCTCACTCTTCCATTCATCAGCTAATTTTTTCGTAACTCCAAGCGCCGTATCCAACATGGTACGCGGAACCGTGTACGTAATAATTGCCCTTCCGTTACGACCACAACTCTGAACAATCATGTCAACCACAATACCAGCTTCCGCAATTCGTTCAAACATCTCCGCAGCAATCCCCGGTTTGTCCGGTACATTGGGCATGGTTACCCGAGCTTGGCTTTGGTCAAGATGAATAGCCTCAATTAAAATCTCTTCCATACCAGAAAGCCGAGCAACATCAAGTTCGGGTTTTATAGGGTTCGCCTGTTTCTGTTTCACCGATAATTCCGGCAAATTAAGCTGAGACGGCGCTTTTTCCAGTCGGAACACCGAATGAACCGCACGAAGCGTTTCAAGTGCGTCTTCCCAAGAAACAAGTGTAGAAATTTTAATTTCACTCGTGGTAATCATACTAATATTGATCATTTTCTGCGACACCGCCCGAAACATCTTTTCCGCAACACCAGCCTGTTTTTCCATGCCAAGTCCCACAACAGATACCTTCGCAACATCTTCCTGAAAATCAACCCGCTCCGCACCAATCTCTTCCGAAACCGTTCTTAAAACATCAAGTGTTGCTGTTAAATCATTGCCGGGAACCGTGAACGAAATATCAGTTCGCCCCTCCCGACCAATATTTTGAACAATCATATCTGTTGCAATTTTCGCTTCGGCAATACGTGCAAAAAGACGCATTGCATTACCCGGCTTATCGGGAACACCAACTAAAGTCAACCGCGCTTCGTTTTTAGCAATCGCCATACCCGCAACCGCATTATTACTTTCCGGTGTTGCAACAATTAACGAACCAGGTGTGTCCGTGAAACTGCTCCGAACATGAACCGTAACACCAAATTTCTTGGCAAACTCAATCGAACGGCTATGCATCACTCCAGCTCCAAGACTTGCCAATTCAAGCATCTCATCATAACTAATTTGCATAACTTTTCGTGCTTCCGCCAAAAGACGCGGGTCAGTTGTGTACACACCGTCCACATCAGTGTAGATTTCACACGCATCAGCTTCCAACACCGCCGCCAACGCCACCGCCGAAGTATCACTCCCGCCACGACCCAATGTGGTAATATTACCCTTATCGTCAATACCTTGAAAACCAGCCGCAATAACAATTTTACCAGCATCAAGAGCCTGCCGCATACTGTCCGTTGAAATAGAACGAATACGTGCTTTAGTGTGGGAACTATCAGTTTTGATACCAATTTGAGCACCAGTCATACTAACCGCCTTGTAACCAAGTGATTCCAACGCTATTGCCATAAGTGCAATCGTAACCTGTTCACCAGAAGAAAGAAGCATATCCATCTCACGGTGTGAAGGACGATCTGTAATCTCTTTCGCAAGCGAAACAAGATGATCCGTCGTTTTGCCCATCGCACTGACAACAACAACAACCTGATTACCCGCTTGCGCCGCACGAATCGCCTTCCGCGCAGCTCCAAGAATTTTTTGAGTGTCGGCAACACTGGTTCCGCCAAATTTTTGAACAATAAGAGGCATTGTACGATTTTAAGTTACTCCATTGATAAAGTAAAAAGAAACAGAAAAAAAACAAACTATTACAACAAAAATGCTAAACCGTTATAAAACTGTTCGGCAAATATAAAACTGTTCAGAAAAAAAAAGTATCTATTCAGTAGCAATTCTATTGTTTATTATCAGACGAATAATTACAAGATTGCGTTGATTTTCCGGTTAAGGTTGATTCTCCGGTTGAATTTTCCGGTTGAATTTTCCAGTTGAATTTTTAACCGCTTAGATCAAGTGAATTTCCGGTTTGTCCAGAAATATCGGGGACTTTGTGATCTTTTTCTTCGTTGTGTTTATTGGGGCGGTTCGCCCAACGCCACACCTGACGACCATCCGCATCACGATCCCCAGACGACGCATCACTTTCTTTATCATCACCGCTAATTCCTTGTGCCTGTGCTGCCCGTTCCTGACTTTCCGCGGTTCTTTCGTGGTTCTTTACGTCCTGAGCCGCACTCGGCATCACCGGATTAAAACTACCAATACTCATGGTTTTGAGGGGTTGTTAATGTTTGTGATACCGCCTCACTTCACAATATCATAATCATATTTTGTGATAGATTAAAACGGCTTTGTAAAAAAAAACTTCTTTCAAATTGTAGATTATTTCTTTGGTAAAGAAAATAGGATCAGAATTTTTTTCCAACGATCCCCAATTTCCTAACTCCCTAATTCTCTGACTCCTTAATTCTCTGACTCTTTAATTCTCTGACTCCCTAATTCCCTGACTCCCTAATTCCCTACATGACAACTTCCGCATAAGTATAACAAAAACAAATTAACTTGACCAAAATATTATTCCGGTTCAGCCCGGCGGCCAAAGGAGCGGACGACCGCCAAGCAGATGAAAATGTAAATGATACACGGTTTGTCCCCCGTTTTGACCGCAATTCGTAACAACACGATAACCGTCTTGCAAATTAAATTCCTTAACTAATTGACGAAGCACTCCGTAAAGATGTCCAAGTAATGGGGTGTCCGCTTCTGTTAATTGATCTGTTGATGCGATTTCTTTTTTCGGAATCAACAAAATATGAACCGGAGCTTGCGGATGAACATCTTTGAACGCCATACAAAGATCGTCTTCATAAACAATTTGCGCCGGAATTTCCTTATCAATAATTCGTTTAAAAATCGTTTTTTCTGACATGATAATTAAGTGTAATAAAAAAGGATAAAAAATTAAGTTCTTGTTTACGTACAAACAACAATATTTTTCTGTTGCAATCTGAATTTTCCTACACACTGAAAAGTGTCGGAGTTTTCACAAATGACCAATTTTATACCCTGGTTACGGGTAGAAATCAAGCGGCTGCAATGGTCGATCTGTAATCGCAACAGGTTTACCCCGTGAAAGTGAACACAAAATAAAAATTCCACCGATAGATTACAAATCAACAAAAAAACTTTCAATATCGCCCAATGGAGTTCTCCAATTAACAAATGGAGAACTCCATTTAGGGAACTTCTAAAAACCTAATGTAAAAATTTATTGGTTAGAAGGAACGCGGTCGTCTCGACCGCATTTTTAGGCGTTTTTTGTAAAAAAACAGGGCAGGCGAGACGCCTGCGTTCC
>JAITIZ010000630.1 GCA_031279215.1 Planctomycetaceae bacterium | reverse complement strand
CAATACAGTGGCCCCCCCCCCCACTGGTTTGCCCATTTTAACATTGTGAGTTTCACCCAATTTTTCGGAGAATTTTTCAAAGCATTTTCTACAAAGTTTTTCATTGTCATGTTCCTTATTTTCAAGATTTCTTTGAAATAACCGCGAATATTCGCCGTTACGTTACGGCGAATTTAAGTATAATTCACGGCTCACAATAGATTAAAATTATACGCAAAACAAAACCAGAAGTCAATAGGAATCTTTCTTTTTATTTCCAAGTTTTTCCTAATGTTCCCAGGCTGGTGTGTTCATTTAGGTAAACCCAAGGTAGGCAACCTACGGATCAGAATCTCCTCTCCTTTGTCAAAGCCCAGATAATTGATAGTGGAGAGTTGATAGTGGAGAGTGTCGCAAGCGGATTACTTACCTACCCAAACGGCAATAATTCCGCATGCGACACTCTCAACTCTCAACTACTCTCACACCCCTAGCCGGGGTTAAGAGCGAAAAACGAAAATTCCGCTGAATATCTTACGGAAATTTTTGTTTTTTGATCTTAACCACGAAATAATTACAAAAATGACCCCTAAACCGTTGACAATAGAAAGAAAATCTCTAAAATTAACTCTTCACTTGTCAGCAATTCGAGTTCAATCCCCAATGTTTTGATCGAAAATTTAAAGAGAAATTCGCTAACAAGTAAAAGGGGATACCTTTAATAATTCAATTTTTATTTTCAACAAAGGAATTAACGACGAAGTTCACCCCGTGTTTTATTGATCAAGCCGAATAGCACGGAATAAGACCACACCGTTAACTCGCAGTGAATTATGGAGAACTTATGATAAAAACAATTACTGCTTATACTTATGAAGTTGATGATATTGATCTTGCCGTTTCGGAAATCTTGGAACAACTTCATCTTGAAGAAAATCTGTTGAAGAACTCGGTTGGTATTCTACATTGTGCCACCTATTTTGTTGATTCTGGAGTTGTTGCGGCATTGAGTCGGGTGTTGCCGTTTCGGGTCGCCGGAGTTACCACACTCGGAAGCGCCGTTCACGATGAAATTAGCGAAATGTCATTAACGATTATGGTATTGACCAGCAACGAAGTAAACTTCTCCATCGGTCTCACCAACCCCATCACCTCCCGAAATGACACCATTTTGCGGAACGCCTACGAAACCGCAACCGCCAGCCTCAACGGAAAACCCGCATTGGCAATCAGTTATTTTCCTCTCGCCACCGCCCGATTCGGAGCCGGCGGTGATTTTGTCGCAGAAACTATGACGCAAATCTCCGGCGGTGTACCAGTGTTCGGAACAATGCCCGTCGATAATACTCACGACTTTCACGAAGCACGAATCCTTTGTGACGGCGAAGCCTATTTTGACCGCTTCGCCTTTATCCTCTTGCAAGGTGAAAATCTAAAACCACGCTTTTATCTTGGCTCTGTCTCCGATGAAAATATTAGGAAAGATCGCGGCATTATTACAGACGCACGCGGTAATTTATTGTATTCGGTCAACCATACCCCTATTCTTGGTTATTTGAAAAATACACTCGGTTTGCCCTTCGACGAAACCGACCCTAGTTCCGTTCACATGATCCCCTTGCTCATGGATTTCGAAGACGGTACTCCGCCAATTGTTCGCGCAATGAACAGCTTCAACTCAGACCAAGTTGCCGTTTGCAGCGGAGAATTACAAAACGGTGTTACACTCCTGACCGGAAGATTCAACAAAAATATCGTTCTCGAAACAACCAAAAATATTTTGGAACAAATCCGAAACGCGGAACCAAACGCCGGCGGTTTACTCATTTATTCTTGTGCAGCCCGTTATTGGACATTGGGTTTGGATTCGCTGGCAGAGTTGGAGATTATTCGCGATTCTTTAATCAAGATGAAAACGCCCTATCTTTTAGGTTATTCCTGTGGTGAACTCTGCCCCGTGCAGTCGCCCAACGGCGATCTCACAAACCGAATGCATAATTACACTTTTATCGCCTGTGCTTTTTAAGAGTAGCTGAGAGTTGATATACTTATCACACTTGATAATTCGGTTTTCGTTTTTTAATATAGGATAAATAGATTGTGAACGAGGTAAACAAAATTAACAGGATTTTTAAATCTCAAATAAAAGACACAAAAATCCTGTTCTTATAAAACAGAATTTTAAAGTGCAATGAGTATCGTGGAGAGCGGATAGTTGTCGGAACTGTGATTTATTTGATTATGTAATTGCTTACAAAAATCACACAAATTATAAAAATCACACAAATTAAAAGTTCCGACAACTCTCCACTCAACTCTCAGCTCTTAACTACTAATGACTTTTTTGCATAATTTGTCTCCCAATAATAATAGTTTGCCTTCACCTAATAATAGTTCGGATTCACCTAGTAATAGTTCGGATTCACCTAGTAATAATTCGGATTCACCTAGTAATAGTTCGGATTCACCTAGTAATAATTCGGATTCACCTAGTAATAGTTCGGATTCACCTAGTAATAGTTCGGATTCACCTAGTAATAATTCGGATTCACCTAGTAATAGTTTGGATTCACCTAGTAATAATTCGGATTCACGGGAACCGGCGGTTCTGGAACGTGAAAACAAACGTCTTCAACGTGAAATCACACGGTTGGAAACATTGATCGCCCGAAGCAAAGCCGCCACTCATGCCAACCTCGACCTACAAGCTGAATTACAAGCCGAGCGTGTCCGGCAAGGAAAATATCTGGAACTCCTTTTACGCAATAGTCCAGATATTATTATCATGATTGACGGTGATGGGCGTTTTGTTTATTGCACGCAACTATTCCTTAATATTTTAGAGCAAACATCTTTTAGTTTTCTAAACGCACGGCGATTTATTGACGTATTCCCTGCACCGGAATTTAACGAGGTTATTCAGATGATTGCCCAGTCAATGAATGAACGGTGCAGTATGAAGATTTCACTTCGTACCGCTTGGGGACAAACCGGTCAACCGCGTGATTATGTGGTTCAAATTGCACCGATGTTGTCCCAAAACGGAGAATCGGAAGGCGCGATTCTGCTTTGTCATGATGTTACCGAAGTTCTCGCAGCAAAAGAACAAGCGGAACAAGCAAACCATGTTAAAAGATCGTTTCTTGCCAATATGAGCCATGAAATCCGAACTCCAATGAATGCAATTATTGGAATGGCGGAACTTGCTCTTCGTGAAAAAATTCCCAATTCGGTTTATGAAATGATCCTGAATATCAAACAAGCCGGCAACAGCCTTTTGTCAATCATTAACGATATTCTGGACTTTTCCAAAATCGAAGCCGGTAAAATGGAACTGGTTGAAAGCGAATATCAATTTCGTTCCATGATTCATGATATTGTCAGTATTATTCGTACCCGTTTGGTTGAATTGCCGTTGGATTTTTTTCTGGAAGTTGACAGTACGATTCCGAACTATCTGATCGGCGACGAAGTACGTTTGCGGCAAATTCTTCTGAATCTCTTGAGCAACGCTACAAAATATACCCGCAATGGATTTATCAAAATGGTTGTGCGGGGCAAAATTCAGGAACAAACGGTGTTCTTAACTTTTGAAATTTCCGACACGGGTATTGGAATTAAAGAAGAAGATGTCAAAAAATTGTTTGGAACTTTTATACAGTTCGACAAAGAAACGAACAAAGGAATTGTTGGGACGGGTTTGGGACTGGCGATTTCAAGGAATTTGACACGTTTGATGAAAGGAGATATTGATGTCCAAAGTCAATACGGTTCAGGCAGTACTTTTACGGTAACAATTCAACAACAATTTATTCGGAAGGAACCGTTTGCCCATCTTGAAACAATAGAATCGACAACATCTTTGATTTACGAACCGCGATTGGGATATGATGCGGTGTGCCGGTCAGCGTTTGAATCTTTGAAGGTCAGGTTTTGTCTGGTTTCCAATTTTGGGCAATTTGAAGCAGAGGTTAAAAAAAGCGGTTATAATTATATTTTTGTTGCGTCTTCTGTTTTGGAAGAGGCGGTGAATCTGTTGAATGAGATTTACAAAAATTCCGGTTCGGGTGTTCCCAAGTTGGTGGTCATGCCGAAAAATATTGAAATTTCCGGTTATTCGCAATATCTTATTGTTCCTCCTCCCTTGTACACAGCGTCGTTAGTGAATATCTTCAACGATATCTCCGACTCACAATTGTACAATACCGATAAAGCGGTTGTTCGTTTTACGGCACCCGGAACACGGATTTTAGTTGTTGACGATATTATCACCAACTTGAAGGTCGCTCAGGGATTGATGATGCCCTTTCAGATGTTGGTGGATATTTGCGAAAACGGTTTGGACGCAATCAATCTCGTGCGGGAAAACAATTACGATCTTATTTTCATGGATCACATGATGCCCGGCATGGATGGATTGGAAACAACAAGGTTGATTCGTGAAATTCCCAACGGGCATAATGTACCGATTATTGCGCTGACGGCCAATGCGGTTTCCGGGGTACGGGAAATGTTTTTGTCGCATGGAATGGACGATTTCCTCTCGAAACCGATTGATCCGAAGCGGTTGGAAATGATTCTTGATAAATGGATTCCAAAAAATAAACATGTTACGTCAACCGTTCCAAAAGAAATAGAGACAAAAATAGAAACAAAAACAGATACAAAAACCAAACCCGAAGTAAAAACAAATGTAAAAATAAATGTAAAAACAGAACCGGAAATCAAAACGGATACCAATACCGATTCAAACACGATTGAGGGACTTGATATGAAAGCTGGGGTGGAACGTGTTGTTGGCAATGAGGAGATTTACCGTGAGATTCTCAAAATTTACATTGAAACAACGCCGCCGATGTTGGAAGAACTAATGAATCCGACTCCTGAAACACTTAAATCTTATGCGATTACGATTCACGGAATTAAGGGTAGTAGTTTGAATATTGGAGCGAACAAAGTCGGTAACATGGCGGCAGCTCTGGAAGCATCAGCAAAAAGTGGTAATTTTGAAGCGGTTCAGAATGAAAACGGTAATTTTATCAAAACAGCACAAAAATTAATCGCCGATATGACCCGATTTCTCAAAACAACCGCAGATAAATAAATACAGGTAACTTCTAAAAACTAATATTAGGAGGAATGCAGGCGTCTCGCCTGCCCTGTTTTTTTACAAAAAACGCCTAAATATGCGGTCGAGACGACCGCGTTCCTTCTAACAATAAATTTTTATATTAGGTTTTTAGAAGTTCCCTACAATAAATACAATAAATACAATAAATATAATAAATACAGACACGATTATTAACAACAATGATTGTTCCTTTCCATTGTGCGTTGATGGTGATTGTATGGGTTTTAACATGCCTACAAATATTACACTGAAATATTACACTGAAATATTACCAAGAGTCAAATTAATACATGAATTGTTGTAAAATTTGAATGTTTCGTTAACTTAATTGAATTGATATACTCATTGTACTTTAAAATTCGGTTTTATAAGAGTAGAATTTTTGTATTCTTTATTTAAAAATCCTGTCAATCCTGTCAATTCTGTTTATTTTGTCAAAATCCGTTGATCTTGTCAAAAAACGAAAACCGAATTGTCAAGTGTGATGAGTATATGTTGAATTATGAAAAAGAAAAAAGGTTACCTAGTGTTTTATTTTTTGTTAGGGATTTTGTTGCTGCTGATTTATTTTGTTGGCTGCCAAGCGGATTTTATTGCCGGCACACTGGCTTTTCATCCGCCCAAATATCCCAAAGGCCGTTGGGAATCATGGAATAAAACAGATGACGTTTCTATGGAAGTTAGTTTTCGCAACACAAAAGGTCAAATGTTGGTTGGACGGTATTTTGAGTATCAAAAAATTCAACACATTATTGATGATCATTTGAGTAACACTGACCCTCCAGACAATACAACACAAAATTCTACAACACAAAATTCTACAACACAAGGTTCCATTTTGTATTGTCACGGTAATGGCGAAAATATATCTTATTTGGTTGATTTGGCATTACAATTAAGTTGTGATTTACGCTGCAATGTTTTGATTTTTGATTATGCCGGTTACGGTAAAAGTGAGGGCAAACCAACAACCAAAGGTATTCTCGATGACGGGCGTGCTGCAAGGAATTGGTTGGCAGCACAGGATGGAATTTCGTGCGAACAGGTAATTGTTTACGGTCAATCGCTTGGCGGAAGTGTTGCGGTGGATATTGCGGCGGAAGACGGTGCCGGAGGATTGATTGTGGAAAGTTCATTTACGTCGCTAAGTGATATGGGACGGCAATTGTTTCCGGTTTTGCCGGTAAATTATTTGTTGCGGGAACGTTTGGCTTCCGTTGAAAAAATCAGCAATGTAACTTGTCCGGTGTTTATCAGTCACA
Organism: Planctomycetaceae bacterium; assembly: GCA_031279215.1. Taxonomy (GTDB): domain Bacteria; phylum Planctomycetota; class Planctomycetia; order Pirellulales; family Thermoguttaceae; genus WRKP01. The sequence continues at coordinate 2,745 of JAITIZ010000630.1, read as the reverse complement.
GTAAATCAGACAATGTTATTCCTTTTTCACAGGGACAACGGCTTTTTGATAACGCCAATGAACCCAAAATATTTTATATTCCGCCGTCCGGTTATGATTATCATTCCGCACCGCATTGCAAAGAACATCGCGAAAAATTGAAAGAATTTATCAACTCAATTCAAATCATAAAATAAACAGTTATTATAAAACTTCCTTTGAATAGTTACAGAAAACGCAAAGAATCCGGTCAAATAACCGGTTGGAAAACCAAAGTTGGAAAACCAAACATGTCTGAACTGATAGAAAAACCGGTTTGTTTCCATGATACGGCGGTTCGTGGAGAAGAGATCAAAGAATTTATTGGTCGAATCAGTACAGGAACGGAGTTATTGAGTATTGGGTTATTGGCATTTCCTGAGGGTTGGTCGGAACCGCCGCAATGTCCTGAATTTGATGAATACTCTGTTGTTCTTGAAGGTAATTTATATGTTGATACGAAATCTGCCGGAACATTGGTTGTTCGAGCCGGTTGCGGAATTTTAACTCCCCGCGGCGAACAAATTCAATACCGAACCCCAGAACCCAACGGTGCAAAATATATTGCAGTCTGTATTCCGGCGTTTACCCCCGGACAAACACACCGAAATCAAAACGGTGTTGAACTGCCCAAAACAACAGAACCACAATGGACATCGCAAAGCCGAATCGTATTGTGTTGGCGTCCGGCTTATTTACAAGGCGCCGGACATGTTTTGAAACAAGCAGAAGAATATTTCGGATATTTGAACAACAATTCACAAACCGTTAGTATTGTTCGGGTTCGATCTTATCAAGGTTTTAAAGAAGAGTTTCAAAATATTGGTTATAATAATTATTATATTATACTGAATGGGGAATTACACTTTTTTACCAAACAATCTGATACGCCGATAAAAGCGGTTGAAGGTCAGGCGTTTTTCGTACAGAGCGGTGAGAGTTTCCAATGCACCGCACCAACTCCCAACGGCGCAGAATATATTATGGTTAGTCTTCCGCCCTGCGATCAGAATGATAACACGCCTTCTTGTATTTCCGAAGACAATCATTTTTCAGACGGCAATAATCATATTATTGTAATCGATAAAAAACCATTCCGCTTAACTCCGTCAACATCATATTAACCCCAATATTGTATAACGAATATTGTATAACGAATATTGTATAACAAATATTGTATAACAAATACTGTAAACCCAATACTGTAAATCAACGGCTCTTGAACAGATTAACTCATATTTTATTTAACAATACCGTAACAACATAAAAAGTTCCGGTTCATTTTCATTATTCCATACGATGTTTCCAGCTCTTATTGTTGCGTTTTTTACTGCGTTTTTTTCAAGTGTGCTGATATGCCGGCAAATTCGGTATTTCGCTCCTTACTGGGGTTTGGTTGATCACCCCGGAGAACGGAAAATTCATACAAAACCAATTCCCACCGGCGGCGGTTTAGGAATTGGAATGAGTGTTTTGATAACATTTGTCCTCTGTCAATTTTGTCTTATTCTTCTGATGAACTTTGAAATGTTACGGTCATTATTTTCCGAAGCAATGATGGTTCATCTTGATGGTTTTATTTATCGAAGCGGTCAACTCTGGATGTTGCTTGGACTTAGCTGTATTTTGCTGGTTCTTGGTACATTGGATGACTGTTTCAATTTAAATTGGAAATTCCGTTTAGGGGTTCATTTTTTGGTTGCGATTATTTCTGTTTATTACGGTTGGCGGCTGACCATTTTTATTGACATGCCGATTTTCACAAATATTTTAAGTGTTCTTTGGATTGTCGGGCTGATTAATTCGTTCAACATGCTTGATAATATGAATGGACTTTCGGCGGGTGTTGCGGTGATTTGCGGTTTATTTCTTGCGGTTATCATGTTTATCGTACCCAATTCATTGTCGCAACAGCCGCAATTTTTTGTTGCGGGATTTTTGCTTATTCTGATTGGAGCTGTTACCGGTTTTTTATGCTACAACAACCCGTTTCATGCTTCTATGTTTATGGGAAACGGCGGTGCTTATTTTATTGGTTTTCTTTTGGCAGCATCCACTTTAACCGCCACTTTTGCCGGTTATGACGGTGCGGTTCAAACTATTTATGTTCCGTTATTGATTTTTGCCGTTCCGGTTTACGACACCGCAACCGTTATTCTAATACGAATCCGTAATGGAAAAAGTCCGTTTGTCGGTGATAAAAACCATTTTTCACATCGACTTGTCGATCTTGGATTCTCAAAAACACAATCTGTATTAACTGTTTATTTGACAACAACCATTTGCTGTCTTGGCTCATTATTACTGTATCAAGTCAATTTTCTTGGTGCTTCGCTGATTTTTTTACAAACATTCCTTCTCTTATTGCTTATCGGTATTATAGAGTATGTCGGAAGAAAATAATCGTTCACAGCAATAAACTAGGCAGTTCCAAAAACGAAACTGCCTATCTCTATCAGAACAAGGGTTCTTTAACTTTTCACGAAATAACCTAATAAAGTCTTAACGGAAAGTAATTTATATACTGCTTATATCTGTCTCCGTTACAATTTTCATCGCACAACGCATATATACCAATTACACTTTAAAATTCGTTTTTAATTTTTTTTAATTTTTTAGATAAAAACGATAAATAAATTTTTGTAATCTATCAGTGGAATAATTGTTTAAGGGAACTTCTAAAAACATCAGGAACGCAGGCGTCTCGCCTGCACATTGCCTATTAAA
>JAITIZ010000203.1 GCA_031279215.1 Planctomycetaceae bacterium | reverse complement strand
GCAATTTTGAGTATCAGTAACGCAATAAATCGACCCAATTTAACCCGTATGATTTGGGTTAATGACGGCGTAAGTATCGAATTTCCGTAAAAAAATAAGAAAAGGAAACACGGAAACATTATTATCGTTTTCCGTGTTTCCGTATTCCCATATTTCCAATTTTTTTGTGTTTTCTATTATTTTGTGTTCAATTATTACAATGATTACAATTTTTTACTTTTAAGGATGTTATGAAAAATCTTTTATTTGTGTTTTCAATCGTTGCATTATTAACTGTTGTTTCATCAACTGGTTGTGGTTCTGGTCTTCGATTTGGCGGAGTGGTTCAATTTGACGACGGAACACCCGTACAAGGAGCAATAGTCAGTTTTATTGATGTGAAAAAACAATACGACGGTCAGACCGATGCTCAAGGACGATACACACTTCACGGAGCAACACTCAAAGATGGTATTCCTCCCGGAGAATATCGGGTTGCTGTTTCCATGCCCAGTAACGATGATGGAAAATCAACTTTTCCTGAAAAATATGCCAGTATCGAAACTTCCGGTTTGACCTGTGAAGTTAAAGAAAAAGAAAATACGGAGTTCAATATTACCATTATGAGATCGGAAGCAAAGTAATATTGGTCTCACAGGCAATAGCGGCAACTTCTTCACCAAAAAGCTCTTGCAACAACCAAGGTAATTCGTTAATATGACTCATTGGAAATTGGATTGGTTAAAGTAATTTTTTTTGTAAAAAGAAACTTTACAAAAAAAATTCCACTATTTCCAATACCAGTTTACACTTATTGTTTAACTTAATACCTAGGGGCAACACCCTACGCTATTGCCGGCTGCCCTTTTGGGGCGGTTACTGAATAGTTACGAAAAATGTTTTCTATGAAACCATTCAGATTAAAATTTATTGGGGTGATTCTTTTGATACTGTTCATTTTTTCGATGATTAGTTTTGTGAGTTATTCCTCTGTCGATCCTCCCGATTCGCGGGTTTTTCCGCAACCGGAAACCGTTTACAATCTTTGCGGTCCTTTGGGGGCTTATCTGGCATCGTTTTTCCTGAATCTGTTTGGAATTGCGGCATTTTACCTTTTTCTGCCGCTCGGAATCGGAGCCGCCCGATTGTTAAAAGGTCAATGTTTCGATCAAATCTTGCTTCGAACAACCGGTCTCATTCTTATTTTAATCGGTTTGTCTGGATTATTTGCTTTGGTCGGTAAAAGAATACCGTATTATCCGGGGCCCATTATCGGGCCCGGCGGTTATCTCGGAATGATTACAACCGCGTTATTGAGTAACATCGTTACAATTTTTGGCAGTATTGCTTTTTTGACCAGTCTTGTTATCAGCGGGTTTATTCTTTCCGGTGACCGGATATTGCTGCAAATGATCCGTTTCTTTTTCAATTTCCAAACTCAAACGTCCGCCCCGCCAATAGAACAAAAGGACGAAATGAATAATACTGTTGTCAATAACACGGTTATCGATAATATTGTTGTCAATGAAAAGAGTTGCGGTGTTGCGGTACGAACACCTGTTGTTTTACGAACCGATCTTACCCGTTCCCACAAATCACAAACAAAACCGCCTGAAATAACCCCCAATAATCATACTCTTGCCGGTAATATCGTTGCCGAAAATACGGTTACAGGAAATGCTGCCGCCGATAATACTGCTGCCAACAATATTGTTACAGATGGTATTCTTGTTGATGATAATGGTGATGATGAAGATTTATTTCCTGTTGAAGAGGCGAAAATCTATCAGTTTCCTACAACAGACTTATTAGTATTGCCGGAACCGTTTGATCAGGAGGAATATCTTGAAACAGTTCACCAACAAGCGGTTATGCTCGAAAAAGCGTTTGCTGATTTTAAGACTCAGGTTCAGGTTGTTGATATTCAGACGGGTCCGGTTATTTCGCAATTTGAGTTGAAGTTAGCCAAAGGGCTTCGGCTCAATTCCATTCAACGTCTTTCCGATGATTTAGCGATTGCGATGAAGGTTCCGAGTGTTCGGATTGTTGCGCCGATTCCGGGTAAAAACACGGTTGGTGTTGAACTGCCAAACAAACAACGACAAACGGTACGAATTCGCAATGTAATGGAATTATGCCCTGATGCAAAGGAACAAAACAATATTCCGATTTATCTTGGTAAAGATGTTTCCGGTCAACCGATGGTTGTTGATTTAACAAAGTTGCCCCATCTTTTGATTGCCGGACGAACCGGAACAGGAAAAAGTGTTTGTCTTAATTCTATTATTGTTTCGATACTGATGACACGAAGTCCTGAACAGGTTCGGATGTTAATGATTGATCCGAAAATGGTGGAGTTGAGTCCTTATAAAACGATTCCTCATTTAATTCATCCGGTAGTTACGGATATGCGGCGAGCGGAAGCAATTTTGGCGTGGGCGGTTGAGAAGATGGAAGAACGTTATCAATTACTGGCTTCTGCCGGAGTTCGTCAGATCAGCGAGTACAACAAACTTACGGAAGATGAATTACGTAACCGTATGAAAATGATCGATGCTCCCGAAGAAGAATGGGAAGAAATTCCTAAATCCATGCCGTATCTTGTAATTATTGCAGATGAAATGGCAGACCTGATGATGATGGCAGCAAAAGAAGTTGAAACACATATTATTCGTCTTGCACAAAAAAGCCGTGCCGTAGGAATTCATCTCGTTCTGGCAACACAAAAACCAACCGTCGATATTGTTACAGGACTAATCAAATCAAATTTACCGGCAAGAATTGCGTTTGGAGTTGCAACTCGAACCGACAGTTTAGTCGTTTTAGACCGAATCGGAGCAGAACGGCTGCTCGGAAACGGCGATATGCTTTTTCTGCAACCGGGAACAAGTCAATTACTTCGCGGTCAGGGAACTTATGTGAGTGATACGGAAATTGAATCCATTATTGAGTTAATTGGAACCGATGATCCTGATTTCATTGAAGAACTTGTTGATCTTGATTTTGATACGGACGACTCGGCAGCAAACGCTTCCAATGATTTCAACGGCGAAGACGAAAAAATTCAACGCGATGAATTATATCAACAAGCTGTTGAGTTTATTATTCAGCAAGGGCGCGGTTCTTTATCGTTACTGCAACGCCGTTTTAGTGTCGGATACGGACGCGCCGCACGAATGATCGAATTTATGGCAGAAGACGGTGTCGTCGGTCCCTACAACGGTTCAAAACCGCGCGAAGTGGTTATGACGCTTGGAGATTGGAAACGTAAACGATTGACCGGAATATCCAAAAACACCTCACCAATATCCAAAAAAACAAGCCCCATGTTACGGCATGCTCAACCGGAAACATCCAACGAATTACGTTATCGTTCCCAATATTCAGAACCGGAATTAGACGAAACGGTTGAGAATTATATTGACGATGATGATGATTTCGATATGGTCTGATAAAAAAATTCCGTAATATCCCGTATATTCCGTGTCTAAAATAAAAAATTCTGATTGTTTCGGAATATCCAAAACATTTATCTTTTATCTTGTATCTTTTATCTTGTATCTTTTATCTTGTACGATAATCGAAAATCTTGTTTTTAACGGTATTCCGAAACAGGTCAATGATTTTTTCTTTGGTTCCTGTTTCGTTTTGTTTTAGGGTAATATTTTCTTCGGGAGTATTGTTGTAAGTTACCAATGCCGGTTTTTCTTCATTCCGTGAGAAGAAGTTGTTTTCCGCCAAATTTTTTCCGGCACGATGAAAACGAAGAGGCGGCTGAAATGTATCAATAATAAGATTATAATCAATCGTAAACTCTGTTGTACCTTCATCAAGGAACATTCCGTTACTTTCAGCACGACCGATATTGCGCGGAATATCGTGGATGTTATTGAATCCCAATCGCGAACCGGGTTGCCGTCCCAGTGTGTAAATCGCTCCGCCGTCCGAAAGTAAAAGCATGCAATGATGTAAATGACAACCAAGAACCATATTTTCCTTAGCAGTTGTCGGTGTGTCATTCCAGGACCAACCCAACGAAACTCCCGTATAAGGCGTGTCGTAAACCTCACATCGGTCAACAGTTGAGTTTTCCGTTAAACCAATCCATATTCCCACTGCTCCGTAAAGTGTTTGAGCGGGTTTCGTCACTTTACTAAAAGAGATTACGTTACATTTTGCCGTATGATTTTCGTTATGCGTTCCAATCATGACCGCATTGGCTCCAATATCTTCAAACGAACATTTTAGAATCAAATTAGCGCAACATGATTTTCCAAGCCAAAGTCCGTTTTCTCCAAAATGACGGAAAGTACACTCATCCATTGTACAATTTGATACAAAATCCCATTGAATTGCTGCCGGTGCCGCATTCACAAAATGATAGTCAAACATTTTTCCCTTGTCATTGGGAGTGTTGCGCATAACAGGTTCACAAAACGTACCGGCTTGACGTCCCCAATACGTTTTCTCCGATTTCTCATTAAAAGCCGTGTGTTCAAATCCAAGATTACAGAAATGCAAATTCGTTACGGGTTTGGTTTCCGTTCCCTCCGCAATGATCAGCTGCGAAACAACCGGCGCAATCACTTTAATATTGTCCGCTGTTTCACCTTCTTTGAGTTTGTAATAGAGTTTTCCTTCTTTTGTGTCCAAAAACCATTCGCCGGGGACATCAAGATAGGCTTTGGAATTTTCAAGAAAATAACGGGCATGCGGTTCAAAACCGTCGATATTCCAAAAAGCAAGGTCTCCGCCTATTTGTAACGGTACAGTCAATTTGTTGGTTGCCGTATCAATCGACAACACCGGAGTACGTGTGATAGACCAATCATGCAGGAAAACAAGTTCCACCTGATCAAGATCAGCAACCGGTTTTAATTTTTCCGGTTGGAAAAAGAAATGCGTACGGTGATCTTCGCCGGTCTTGTCAACCCGAAGAAAATCGGTGTTCGGAAATCGCGCGCGAACCGCACGAACATCATTGACATAAAGATCACGAAAAAACCAGTTACCGGCTTTAACTTCCGGCAAATCTGTTACAACACAACCCTCTCCGGCCGGAACAAATCCCGAAATACGTTTTCCCCCGCTAATTACCGCATTATGTCCTTCGTAAAATACCTGACGATAAGCTTTGTCAATTGTTCCGCCGTCTTCCGGTGTAAATCGTAACGGCTCTGTTAATAAATATGTTCCGGAAAGTAAATGAACTTCTTTATCGCCTTCTTTTTCGGTTTTGGTGTTACGAAGAGCTTCTTGGGCTTTGGCAATTGTTTTAAATGGTTTTTCCTTTGTTCCGGGATCGGAATCATTTCCTTCCGGTGATACATAGAAACTTAAAACAATATTACTATTATTATCCGTATTTCCCTTCACCTCCGCATCAGCCCAAACCGTTTGCCGCAAAGGGTATAAAAGTAACAGGAAAAATACAAATAACATCAATACTCGGTTTTTCATAGGTTATGTTCCTTTCTGAAAATAAATCAAACAGTAAAAAAAATGGTAATATATCAGTGGAATTATTTTTGTAATATTTCAGCGGAATTTTTGTTTTCGAGTCAAAAAATTGTGTACCAATCCGCCTCGTAGGGGCAATCAGCAATAACGTAGGGCAACGCCCTACGTATGGTTTGTCCTTTGAAATCAAGCCCTGAAACTGTAGTTGATAGTGGAGAGTTGAGAGCGGATAGTGTTCGCAAGCGGATTTATTGCCGTTTAGGTAGTAATCCGCTTACGACACTATCAACTCTCCACTCTCCACTATCAACTATATTTCATTCCTAGCGGGATTAAGAAAGAAAAGTAAAATCGTTACTGAATAATTACGAGATCTTACGCAAATTTAACACATACCGAGTTGTTGTTCGATTTTTTGAATTTTTTCGATACGTTTTTCATGCCGTCCGCCGTCGAAAGGGGAGGTGAGCCAAATTTCGATGATTCGGTGAATTGTATTTTCATCAAGCATGTCACCGGAAAGACACAGGACATTCAAATCGTTATGACGGCGGCTTAGTTCGGCGGCTAGTTCGTCAATAATTGGAGCAGCACGAACTCCGGCGAATTTGTTTGCCGTAATACACATCCCAATACCGGTTCCACAAATCAAAATTCCGCGATCTATTTCCTGATGACTTATCCGTTGCGCAATCTCCGACGCAATATCAGGATAATCAACCGGTTGTTTCTCCTCCAACAAAGGACCAAATTCCAAAACTGTATGTCCCAAATGATGGAGAAACTCCACTATCTTCGTGCGTACCAAAATTCCGTGATGATCACTTCCAATCGCAATTTTTAAAGACATAAATAATAATTGATAATTGATAGTTGATAGTGAATATTTATTGGTGTAACAGTCTGTTTTATTAACCGTTCAAACACCTTGTTCTAATAGTCTGCAGATTGCGCAGATTTTCGCAGATTATTTTGAAAAGTTTATTGAACATAATCTTTCATATTTTGGGTACGGTTGTTCAATTACTGTTGATAGGGGTAAGAATCATGTTGAGAGCGCCGCCGCCAAGTATCGAGAATGGTCATAGTTCGGTACAACAACGACAAAGCTCGTTCTTTGGTATCAGCTTCCGTGTAACACCGTAATTCCGGTGCGTTTCCTGATGAACGCAGATGAACAATATCTTGATCCCCGAATACCATACGGATTCCATCGGTTTGGTCAATTGTTTGCAGTTCACCGAAAGAGGCGAAAACGAGTTGTATTATTTCTTCGCCGCCTGAAACGAGTTCTTCTATTTTTCGTTGCGAGAGTTCAGAGGGGAAATTTCGGAGCCGATCACTCATAACAATACGGCGCGGCAAATAATGACTTATTTCTGAAAGCGGAACTCCGGCATCTTTGGCGTAACGAAGAGTTGCAATATGAACGATAGCGGGATCACGGGTCGGCAATGGCAATAACGGGCGTTTTGATTCTTCCTCGTCGAGCAACATAGAACTGGCGGTCAAAAATCCGCCGTTGGCTTCGTAACCGACAACACGTTTATAACCGTGCGACACGGCATCGTGCATGGCTTCGATTACGTAGGGCGAACCAATTTTTGTACGAACGATTTTTTTGAACCAACCGGAACGTTCTAATGCGGTACTGGAACTGATTGGAGTTACCACGCAGTCTGCCAAAAGAAAACGCGAGGTTAAGATTCCGGCAATATCACCGCGAATCCATTCACCGTGTTCGTCAAACAACAATGGTCGGTCGCCATCTCCATCAGTTGAAAGAATTGCGTCGAAGGGCGGATTTTCGGAATGATCGGTTACGGTTGCCCATTTTCGGGCGAGGGTTTGGTCTTCATCTCGAACTGCTTCGGTGTCAACTGCGATAAAAGTTTCACTTCGCCCTAACCGTGTTACTGATGCTCCCAATGCCGTGTACAAGTCATACAACAAATCACGCCCTACTGAAGAATGTTCATAAAGCCCAATCCGAAAACCTGTTAAAAAACCGGCAGGAAATGCTCGAAGAAAACGATCAAGATAATATTGTTTTGCTTTACCGTTATCTGTTTCTGTGGGAAAGTCCAATTCGCCGGATTTTAGCATACCGTTTGAGTCGAACATTTCTTCTGGAACATTAACCAATTGTTGTTTAATTCCGGTTTCATCTTTTTTGAGAATTTCGCCGTTTGGCAGATGAAATTTAATTCCGTTGCGGTCTTCGGGAATATGACTTCCGGTTACCATAATTGCGGGAATATTTTCTGATATTCCGTATAGGGCGATGGTTGGACTGGGAATTGTTTTGCAATCAATTGGTCTCAACCCCAAATAGCTAACTGCTTTACGAACAGCGCGGGCAATTCGCGGGGAACTTTCCCGAAGATCATAAGCGACTGCAACACGGTTATTCTCTGAGCCATGAACAACTTCACGAGCAGCATATTGTAAAAAACCAAGCGTGTAAGCAAAACAGACAAAATCACTCATATCTGCCGCAAGACCGCGTGCCCCGCTAGTTCCGAACTTGACTCCGCTTTGGTTCATCAACTGATTGATTGATACTTTCATCAAATATAAATAATAATTATAGAGGATATCATGAACCTAAACAAAATAAAAAAACGATTCGACACAATAAATAACTTAATTATTTACAACACGTGTTTATATTGATTTTGTATTGATTTTTTATTGATTTTGTGTAGGTAAGGTAATAGGGAAGTGCCATTTATTTTGCTCATTTTAGCATTGCTAAAATTTTTCGCAAGGTATTTCTATACTTCTTACGGTCAAAAACGACTCTTTTTATTAGTGTCTATTTTGAATTAAAAATTGCGTAATATATTCGTGAAATTTTTATTTTTTGATCACTCCCATGATTTTTCCCTACACCCCGAAAGGACAACATATTTAGTGGAGAGTTGATAGTGGAGAGTTGATAGTGCCGCAAGCGGATTACTACCTAAACGGTAATAATTCCGCTTGCGGCACTATCCACTCTCCACTTTCCACTATCAACTACTATCTCCCCTAGCGGGGTTAAGATCGAAAAACAAAAATTCCACTGATATATTACGCAAAAATTATAACCGGAACTGATTTGAGTCAAAAACTTGAATCGGGACTTCTACAAATCATGGAAGATGCTAAAATCTCAATGATAAATGTTGCTGTTGCCGTAAAATCGGGGTGAACAATTATATTTTTTCGATTACTGTGATATAATAACTTCACCCTGCAAGAAATAGTATTTTCTGATAATTCCGTTTTAGTAGGAATCAATTGGGATTGCCGCAATGTAATCTATTCGGGCAGAATTTTATTATGTTAAAGCAGGAATGGTATTGTTTTATTGGGTATCGTATTAAGTCGGCAAAATACAATGAACAAATAGATTAATGAGGCATAAAATGAAAAATGTGATTGTTTTGATTCTTGGCGGTGGTCGTGGAACACGGTTGTATCCGTTAACTAAGTTTCGTGCCAAACCGGCGGTACCTATTGGGGGAAAATATCGCCTTATTGACATTCCGTTATCAAATTGTATTAACAGCGGATTGGATCAGATTTACGTGTTGACGCAATTTAATTCAGCAAGTTTACATCATCATCTTCATTCGTTCCATTTTGATTATTTTAACGGCGGATTTGCTGAAATTCTGGCAGCTCAACAAACAAACGGGCAATCAAAATGGTATCAGGGAACCGCAGATGCTGTTCGGCAAAATTTTAGTTATATTCAACAACGGCATGTTGAATATGTTTTAATTCTTTCCGGTGATCAACTTTATAGGATGGATTTCAAAAAGATGTTGGAAACACACCGTAAAACTAATGCCGATGTAACAATTTCTGCTGTACCGGTTATGCAAAATCAAGCAACCGGTTTAGGAATTATGCGGTTAGATGACACCGGTCGAGTTATTGGTTTTTTGGAAAAGCCGAAAACCGAACAAGAATTAAACCATGTCCGAACAACCCCTGAATGGATTGAAGAACGAGGAATTCATGCCGAAGGACGTGGTTTTTTGGCAAGTATGGGGATTTATCTGTTCAATAAATCAACACTTCTCGAAGTTTTGGAAAAAACTGATTATACTGATTTTGGTAAGGAAGTTTTTCCGGCGGCAATTCGTACCAAAAAAGTACAAGTTCATTTATTTGATGGTTATTGGGAGGATATTGGGACGATTAAAGCGTTTTTTGATGCGAATCTTGCCATGACCGGACAGAATCCGCCGTTTGTGTTGTCTCATCCTGATTGGATTACGTACACGGAATCGCGGTTTCTTCCCCCAACACGAATGGACGGTGCCACGGTGCGCGGAAGTCTTGTTGCTGACGGTTGCGATATTGGCGACGGAGCAATTATTGAAAACAGTATTATTGGGCTTCGCTGCCGTATCGGTAAAGGGGTTAAAATTCGTAACTCAATTATTATGGGTTGTGATTATTACGAGACCGGCGAGGAAATCACCGAACACCGCCGACGCGGAATACCGCCGTTGGGAATTGGTGAAAACTCGGTGATTGAACACGCAATTATTGACAAGGATTGCCGTATTGGAAAACGGGTTGTTATTTTCAACAAGGAAAATATCACCGATTGCGGCGAAAAACCTTACGGAATGATTCGTGATGGAGTTGTTTGTGTCCAAAAAGAAGCAACAATTCCAGACGGCTGGACTCTAAGTGATACAAAAAATGATTAAACTTTTACCAAACCTGCAACAGATTATACTTTATTCCGTTACTATTGTGTTTTTTAATATTGATGCAACATTTTCGGAAGGTAGGCAACCCTTCGGCAAAACATTGCCAACCTTTTGATTATTTACTTTTCGGGGTAATTCAAATAAAAATTCCGCTGAAATAGTATAAGTATTTTATTTTTTTCCTTCCACACATTTCCTTTGACGCCATGCGTTTTACTTTAGGTCAAGAACTTCGTCAAGAGCAAAAACAAATCCTAACCCAACGGATGATTCAATCAATGGAGATTCTTCAGTTGTCGGTGTTGCAACTAGAGGAGCGGATTGATAAGGAATTGAAGGAAAATCCTGTTCTCGAACTGGATATGGAGTCTGCTGATTCAACCGAAAATACTACCGAAGAGGCATTTGAAGGAACCAACTCCACTGAAACCGAAGAAACAGAAACAAGTTTTGAACATGAACCGGAAATTCGGTTTGGTTCTACATCTGGTTCCGAAGAGGAATTTCAAATTGCGTATGATTTTGCGAAAAACTATTCGGACACGATTGACGAATCACCGGCGCGATCACAAGATTGGATCGAAAACCAAAACGAATACCGTAATGATATTTTTGCCAATATTCCTTCGCCGTCCCAAACACTTCAAGATTATTTGATAGAACAACTTGGTTGGTTTGATCTTTCGCCGCCGCTTCGTGCGATGGTGGAACAAATCATCAATTATCTTGATCCGAACGGTTATTTTCCTTCTGATCTCAACGATTTTCTTGGTACAAACCAAACACCGGAAACTTTAACTCTTGCGGAGGAGGCATTGGAAGTTGTCCGTAAACTTGATCCGCCGGGGGTTGGCGGTAGGGATTCGAAAGACTGTCTTCTGCTCCAGATTCGTCCTGAAATGCCCAACAATGATATTTTACGAATATTGATATCATCACATTTGGAAGATATTGCGGCGAACCGGTTACCGCATATTGTTCGGGTTACGGGTTTTTCTCTTGAAACGATTCAGGAGGCAATTAAGGAACTTCGGCGTCTCAATCCGTATCCGGGTGCTGATTTTCGTGCGGAATCTTCTGTGTGTATTATTCCTGATGTTATTGTGGAAAAAAATGACGAAGGGCAATATATTGTTCGGATTGAGGAGGGGCAGCGTTCCCAACAACTTCATGTGAGCGGCAGTTATCGGGAGTTGATGAAAAATCGGGGAACAGAAAAAGGAACACGGGATTATATTAAACAAAAAGTGGGTTCTGCCCAATGGTTAATCGAAGCAATTGAACAGCGTCGAACTACATTACGAAAAGTTTCCCAAGCGATTGTTGATCACCAGATTGATTTTTTTGAAATTGGTCCTCATGCGTTGAAACCGCTTAAAATGCAACAAATTGCGGAAGTTGTCGGGGTTCATATTACAACGGTTTCGCGGGCGTGTGACGAAAAGTGGATGATGACACCGCAAGGAGTTTTTAAGCTCAAGCGTTTTTTTAGCGGGGCGTTGGCGGCTTCGGATGGCGGTGAAGAGGTTGCGCATGATGCTGTTCGGCTCAAGTTACGGGAAATTATTGATAAAGAAGACAAACGTGATCCGTACAGTGATGACGCTCTCGTTAAATTACTCGACAACGCCGGAATCCGTGTGGCACGGCGAACAATCGTAAAATACCGGCAGATTATGAATATTCCAAGCAGCCGGAAACGGAAAATATGGAACACCTGATTACCAGAAAATAGATACTATTACTATGCAAAAAATTAAGGTAACTTCTAAAAACTAATATGTAGGAGGAACGCAGGCGTCTCGCCTGCCCTGTTTTTTTACAAAAAACGCCTAAAAATGCGGTCGAGACGACCGCGTTCCTTCTAACAATAAATTTTTACATTAGGTTTTTAGAAGTTCCCATTAGTAGAATAGTAGAATAATTGTTTTTTTGAGATCACAAAACACACGAAATAACAAAATACACGAAAACTATCTAAAAAAAACTTTCGTAATTTTTGGTTAGTAATTGGCAATTTGCGATTTTCGCAGCAACATCCCCCAAAATGATAACTTCCCAATCATAAACCCCAATCCCAAACTCTAGAATTCTTCTTGCAAAGTAATAAAAATAGGTTAAAATAGATAAAATTAACGGCGGTTTTAATTTCTGATTACTCAATAAAACACTACAACCTTCCCTCAAAACCGAAAGCCGAAAAAAGGAATCAGTATTATGTCGGAGCAAACTAAAGACGGTGAAAATAGGACAGAAATCGGGAAAAAAAACAAAGTATTGGTTGTTGGAACATCTTGGGATCGGTTTGGCGGAAGTTTTTTGGGAGATTCAAATTATTGGACTTACGAACTTTGCGCCAATGTCGAAGGAGCCCTTTTCAAAATAGTGGACAGCGATTACAACGCCTTATTGATTGAACAGGGATTTTTTCAGGGTTTTTATGAACGGAGTCAGTATTCCAAAGAACGAAGTATTTTGGAAAATCTTCCTGCAGGTTTGGCTTTGGTAGACAACGATCAACATATTCTATGGTGTAATCGCCAATTTCGGGAATGGAGCAATTCCAACGATGATTTAATCGGTAAACGATTTTTTGTTCCGCTTGGACGCCCCGAAATGCGGGGACCTGATTATTGTCCGTTTTCAAAAACGCGATTGACGGGTAAATCGTCCTCAACAGTCTTGGTTCAAAAAGAATCGGGACGTTATCTTCAAATGAGTACCGCACCGGTTTTGAATAAACACGGTAAACCAATGAATTTCGTTGTCGAATTACATGATGTTACCGAACAAACAATACGTGAAATCAAATGGACACGGCTTCGGGAAGCCGGTAAGGAATTAGCAGATCTTTCAAAAGAAGATGTTCTGTCCCGTTTACCTCTGGAACGGGTTAATATTCTTCGGGCAAAAATCGGTAACTTTACAAAAGAAATTCTCAATTTTGCCTCCATCGAAATCCGAACTATTTCAGAAAAAGTTCCCAACCTTCTGGAACCATTGCTCGCTATCGGAATGACGGAGGAAGCTAAAAAACGAACTCTTTATGTTAATCAGGAAGGAAATGGGATAACAGGTTGGGTTGCATTCCATGCTCGGAGTTACAAAATGGACGATTCACGGGAAGACCCGTTTTTTATTGAAGGGATTCCTGGTGCACGCAGCTCTATTACGGTTCCGCTTCTTTACCGCAGCAAAGTAATCGGAACATTTAACGTCGAAAGTCAAAAACCTAAAGCTTTTGATGATAATGATCTTCGTCTTTTAGAATCATTTGCGAAAGATGTTGCGCAAGCAATTCACACGCTCGATCTCTTCTCATTTGAACAAAAAGATTCCGCTTACCGCAGTATTGAAAAAGTCTATGGAATGGCTGTTGGACCAATCAATCAGATTTTGAACGAAACAGCACGGCTCCAAATGAGTGAACTAGGGAAACATGAAGAACTTTTTTTGGCATTGGGGCGAATACGTCAATTAACTCGTGATGTTCAGGCGGCATTTCAGGGATTTGTCGCGAAAATTGCCGTCGATTTACCGCAAGAGATTTCCGCAACAGATTGCAGTAAATACACAATGCTTCGGAATAAACGTATTTTGATGGCGGATGCCGATGAATCAATTGGTCGGGAACTGAGTAGGATGTTGTTTTACTATGGTTGTACCGTCGAAACGGCTTTAACCGGTGAAAGTGCTTTGAAAATGCTGGAAACAACAAAATATGATATTTTTATGAGTGATATTAAATTGCCGGACATGTCGGCATTCCAGTTTTTCAAGCGGGTTCGTTGTGCGTATTGCAAGCAGTACAACAGGAAACCCAATGACTATGCCTGTGAACCGCCCAAAGAAGACCCGTATTGCCCCAAAGCAGAGGTTCCGTTTATTCCATTTATTTACATGCGTGCTTTTGGTTACGATAGCGGTCATGTAACAATTCGTGCCGCCGAAGCCGGTGTGCCAAAACCCATTTTCAAACCGTTTATTCTTACACAACTACTTGATATGCTCAAATTGGTTATTACTAAGAGTAGTTGATAGTGGAGAGTGGAAAGTTGATAGTGGAGAGTGTCGCAAGCGGATGTTTAGCCGGAATGATTATAAATCCGCTTGCGACACTATCCACTTTCCACTATCAACTACGATGAAGAGCGAAAAACAAAAATTTCACTGATAGATTACGAATAATTTAATCCAAACTGTTACAACAGGGAACTTCTAAAAACATCAGGAACGCAGGCGTCTCGCCTGCACTGTTTATAGGCAATGTGCAGTCGAGACGACTGCGTTCCTGATGTTTTTAGAAGTTCCCAACAGTAAATTAAATGAATGCGAGAAGTATAACTTATTTCGGTTTTTTAATCATTAATTGTTCTGTAGCGGGATCATAAATGTATTCGTGTCCATCCGGTAATTCCGGTAAGGGAATATTATTGGCTTGGATAATGTCTTTCATAAATACTTCATGAGTTTCGGGTCCTTTATTATCATTCATAGCCTTATAAAGTTGAAGAGCCTGCGGAACTTGAATTCGGAATGCCGTCATTTCTTTGGCTCGGAACAATGTCGCCACAGGAACAGTAATAATATCCGACGCTTGTTCACCACCAGTTTGACCATAATGTCCTTTTCTACCCGCCCCAACATCGGCTTTAACTAATTCGGTTGCCGGTTCTTGGGGATTGTTGTCCCCGTTCTGTTGTTGTTGTTGTTGTTCTGCGTCAACTTCTGATAATTCCGGTTCCGTTTCCGTAGTAGAAGCCTCATGAGTAGGAGCCTCCTGATTTTGCGGCAAAGTATTGGAAGGCGAAGAATTTTCGCTATCAAGCAATACACCAGAAGCCGGAATATTCATTGCCGGTGTTCCATCGGATTCTTTTTTTCGACCTTGCGGCTTGGCAAGATCACAACCAATAAAAAAAACCAACAATAAAATGATTGAATAAAAAATTCGATTCATTGTGAACCTCCAAAACGGTAGAATCGTTAAAAAATAATAGTATAGTTAAATCAAAAAAAGTAATATTTCAATAGAATTTGTAATCTATCAGTGGAATTTTTATTTTCAATCTTTATACCCCGCAAACATTACAGCAATTCTACTGAATAATTACAAAAAAAGAAACAACATCAGGTAACTTCTAAAAAGTAATATTAGGAGGAACGCAGGCGTCTCGCCTGCCTTGTTTTTTTACAAAAAACGCCTAAAAATGCGGTCGAGACGACCGCGTTCCTTCTAACCAATAAATTTTTACATTAGGTTTTTAGAAGTTCCCATAAAAAATAAATATACATCATTTAAGAATATTTGAATAGTGTCGCAATTTGAGAAAAAACAGATCTGACGACAGGTCTGACGTATAAATACACAACACAAAAAAACAACCAATTGATAACAGAATGAGAGTATATCAGGCAAATATTCACAAAATTGCCCGCTTCGTAAATAGACATTACCGAATAATTACAAAATATTTTTAGACATAACCAATTCATACAGATTTATAAAATATTTTTAAGGAAAATATTTTTATAACTATCGACAAAATAAAAAGATAAGCAGCCCTTATGATTTGAAAATTTCAGTATCAAATTTTGTAAAAAGAGGGTAACAATAGTATTGAAAATGGTGAAATTTTGATTTTTTCTCAAAATTCTTTTCCGTCCCCCTTTGACAGTTTTGGGGAAGCCGATATACTTTTCCAACATGATTGATTTACGGTTATCGTGTTCGCAGGGAAAAAAGAAAAAATTCTGAAAGCCCCGTTGACAAAATTAGAACCGTTTATAAAATTATGAATCTTGTTGTGAAAAGTGCCGAAAAACACTTTGAAATAACATTAATGATCTTTGACAATTAGGTAGAGCAAGAGTGGCATCTGCACTATAAAGAGTTCTTGTTAGTTGTAATTCGTTGTGATTATGAACTAGCGGAAAATTTCTTATAGAGCGCTTAGTTAGGTAGATTAAATATATGTTCGTTACTGTCGTTGCAATGCAGCAACGACACTAGCCGCAAATAATTGATTTCCTTACAAAATTGGTAAGTGTCATTGTTAATTGGTTATTACTATTTAACGATGAAGAACTACCGGTTAAAAGGAGTATCGGATATTTGTGATCAAGCTAGAAAGGGCGCATGGGGGATGTCTTGGTATCAGAAGATTTTGAAGGGCGTTGAAGGCTGCGATATGTCCGGGGGAGTTGTCAAACAAACTTTGATCCCGGAATTCCCGAACCGGTATCGACTGAATTCATAGGTCGATGCGAGCAACACAGGGAACTGAAACATCTAAGTACCTGTAGGAAAAGAAAGAAAAATCGATTCCGTTAGTAGCGGCGAGCGAAAGCGGAGAAGCCCAAACCAGGAGGATTTTCCTCTTGGGGTTGTAGGGTCTTTCGCATGGGAGTCAAAAAGTTGCCAAATAGTAGAAGCGTTTGGAAAGACGCACCACAGAGGGTGATAGTCCCGTACACGAAATTTGTGCAGCCTCCCGAAAGATACCTGAGTAGGTCGGGTCACGTGAAACCCTGACTGAATCCGCGGAGACCATTCCGCAAGGCTAAATACTCTCTGATAACCGATAGTGAACCAGTAGAGCGATCGAAAGATGAAAAGAACCCTTATAAAGGGAGTGTCTATAGAATCTGAAACCATGTGCCTACAAGCGGTCGGAGCAATGTGATTTTATATCCGTGTGACGGCGTGCCTTTTGCATAATGATCCGGCGAGTTGGCGTAAACAGCCCGGTTAAGGTCTTTCGGACCGAAGCCATAGGGAAACCAAGTCTGAATAGGGCGAAGTATGTTGTTTGTGCCAGACGCGAACCCCAGTGATCTACCCATGAGCAGGTTGAAGCGCGGGTTAAACTGCGTGGAGGACCGAACCCACTTGGGTTGAAAACCGAGGGGATGACGTGTGGGGAGGAGTGAAAGTCTAATCAAACTGGGAGATAGCTCGTTCTCTTCGAAATAGCTGTAGGGCTAGCCTTGAGTGTAACTATCAGACGGGGGTAGAGATACTGAATTGGATACCGGCGCTCCCAAGCGTACGGTTCCTAACCAAACTCCGAATACCGTTTGAACTATCTCAGGAGTCAGTCCGCGAGGGATAAGCTTCGCGGACGAGAGGGAAACAACCCAGATCGCCAGCTAAGGTCCCTAAATAGACCTCAGTCACTAAGGAAGTTTGAATGCCGAGACAGCCAGGATGTTGGCTTAGAAGCAGCCATCATTTAAAAAGTGCGTAACAGCTTACTGGTCGAGCATTTAAGCGCCGATAATGAACGGGAGTAAGGTCTATACCGAAGCTGCGGAATTGGTAGTTTACTATCAATTGGTAGAAGAGCGTTGTACAGGAGATACAAGCCGTACCGAAAGGAGCGGTCTCGGTCTGTACAAGCGATTATGTCGGAATGAGTAACGATAAAACAGGTGGAAATCCTGTTCGCCGAAAGCCTAAGGTTTCCTGGGGAAGGTAATTCCGCCCAGGGTCAGCCGGTACCTTAGTCCAGGCCGAAAGGCGTAGACGATGGAAAATTAGGTCAACATTCCTATGCTATTGTTGTGGACTGATGGAGTGACGGCGTTTGTAAGGTGGGTCACCGATTAGAAATGGTGGTACCCCTGTAAGATTGGCAAGGGCTAAAAGACTTGTATAAAAATCGAGCGGGGGTCTGATGTCTTGTTGCGAAGGCCATCTGGAAAACGTCCAAGAAAAACTTCTAAGGGTTGAAACAATGATAACCGTACTAAAACTGACACAGGTAGGCGGGTTGAGAATACTAAGGCGCTCGGGAGAATACTAGTTAAGGAACTCTGCAAAATGATCCCGTACGTTCGCAATAAGGGATGCCTTTGGGGGTGTTAAAGCTTCTGAAGGTCACAGTAAATCGGTATCAGCAACTGTTTATCAAAAACACAGGACCGTGCTAACACGTAAGTGGATGTATACGGTCTGACGCCTGCCCGGTGCCGGTAAGTTAAGGAAGGGGGTTATCGCAAGAAAAGCTCTCGACCGAAGCTCCGGTAAACGGCGGCTCTAACCTTGAGAGTCCTAAGGTAGCGAAGTTCCTTGTCGGGTAAGTTCCGACCTGCATGAAAGGCGTAATGACTGATACACTGTCTCAACTAGTAACCCGGTGAAATTGTAGTCGTGGTGAAGATGCCACGTACCCGCAGTAAGACGG
>JAITIZ010000518.1 GCA_031279215.1 Planctomycetaceae bacterium | reverse complement strand
TAACCGGTAGGATTATCACCTCGACAAAATCGATAATTACTTCCGGCAGGATGATTAGCTGGTTTGGTTGCGTAGGCACCGTCTGAAGGGCAATAAAATGCCATAACCTGTTCGGTAATGATTGGTGCTCCATAAAGGTGAGTAAAATCATCGAACCAATTATCGGTAGTAAAAATCGTCGTTGTACAGATACGGTCATAAAGAGGATTTTGTTCCATAAATGGTAATATCCCCACAAGCCCGTTCATACGCATGTTTTGATTTCCTCTTTGAGGTCCGTAGGGACCGGTTTGAACGGCAGGAAGAGCATTATAGGTATCGTGATAATTGTGAACCGCGATACCGAATTGCTTGAGTTTGTTGGCACACTGCATTCGTCTTGCCGCTTCTCGGGCGGCTTGAACAGCAGGCAACAGAAGTGCGATTAACACGCCGATAATCGCAATCACCACAAGAAGTTCGACCAAGGTAAAGCCAAAAGGTGAAGAACGGAGAAGAGTTGAGAATTTTGCCGAATAGTACCGGAAAACCGAACATTTTCCACTATCCGTTATCAACTTTCCACTACAGAGTGCCCCCCCCCCCCTGATTTGCCCATTTTAACATTGGATTTTTCGCAAAAATTTCTGCAAAAATCCCGACCAAATACGTTACTAAATTTTTCATTGTCATACTCCTTATTTTGTAAGGTCATACCCTAATAATTGCGATTCGTTTACCGCAAACAAACGGTAAAAAAAACGTATCGCCAATGATTAGTTTCACAATATAATCAAAGGTGTTCAAACTGTCAATTGGATGTTTCGTCTTTTTCAGGAGATTTTTTAAAGTTTTTTCAAAATTTCGTAATATTTCAACAAAATTTTCAAGAAATATAACACCTTCTTGATAGTAAATTCATAAAATAGACAATGTTTCGCTGAAACCAATACGGTTCAATGATATAATTAAAACCTTTTTACGAGGAGAAGACGGTTAGACAATTCCCCAAAACTTTCTTAAAAACCATTCAAAACACAGAATTACCGTAAACGCCAACAGTAATCCCCATGAATCGAACAATGATTGTTTTGTTTCATGTTTTTCGATTAGTTCATCTGATTTTTTGATCAGTTCTTCGAGAAGCGAACCTAACTGTTCTGGGGCTGCACTGTGTCCGCCGGTTAATTCTGAGATATTTCTCAGTAATTGCGGATACGCTACCGGACTGTCAAGTTCAAGATTCCGATCATAAACCATAAATCGGGCGGTTGCCTGGCGTGTTGGTGAATCGGTTGGCAGAGATTCGTGGGAAGCTTCAACCTGAATCGTATAATCGCCCACACTGTTTGTTGACCGGAACGAACCGGTCGGCGTTCCGTTTTCGTCCACCAACACAACTCGTTCCTGATTGCCGTCCGGTTTGGTAACTGTTGCTGTTGCCGTGAAATTGCGAAGCGTGTTACCGTCCGGCGATTGGAGGAACACCTGAAATTTGACGGTTTCATCCGGCAAGAACAGAACTTGATCCGTAGTTATCCAACAATCGCCTTCCATAACCGACTCCATTTTCGCAAGCCAAAGAACAACTTGACGCCAAAACCGTTTGTGTTCTTCCACAAATCCAGCGTACACCCAACGATGTGTTGTATCTCCGGCAAACGCCAGAACCCTGCCAAGACCAAATAATTGCGAAGCAAGAATTTTTTGGTTTTCGGGACCGGTTGCCAACAATACCGCTCCTGGTTTTAATTTATCGAATCGGTTGGCTCCGAGCAACGGCGGAAGACTTGCCCAGAGTTCGGCGTTTTTCTCTGGATTCATTGTCAATCTCAAAATATAATGCCGCCGCCCTTCCGGTGTTAAAAGGATCGGAATGGGAATATTGGAAGGCAAATGAATATCTTGCCGGATTGGAGCATCCAACGGTTGACGATCAACATTCCGAAGTTCCACCGGTGAAATATCGGCAAGCGGAGTTTCAGCATACCCGCCTGCCGCAAACGCATGAAAACCGCCAAGCATTATCAACCCCGCCCCTTCACGAACCCGATCCGCCAACGCTTGCAACTCTTCCGGTTTGAACGCCTTCGCATCAAGATCGTCAAGAATATAAACATGATACTCCCCTGCTTTGAACACATCATTCACCCATGCAGGACGTTCCCGCGTAAAACGTTCCAAACGCATTTGAAACGGTTCATTTTTTGCTCCGCTGACACTGATTTTCCCAACCCGAATAGCTCGATAATCAACCCGAATATCCGCCGAAGCGTTTAGAGAACGCATGAGCGGTCCTTGTTCATAATTCCGCTCGCCCTGAATAAACAAAACCGTCAGACCACCGTCAATCACCCGAACAAACGAACTTTGCTGATTATTGGTTTCGATCAATTCTTTTTCCTGCGGCGGAACAAACACCGTATATTTGAAATATCCGGCTTTGGGCGGAATATACGAAAACCGAAACGGAATTATTTGACCGTCCTCACGGTTTTGGACTTTGATTTCCGCAACATGTTGCATGATACCGGTTTCGTCCTCGAACAAGAGTTGAACCGGAATGGGTTGATTCTTATAACCGGCAACTCGAAGCGAACCGCTAATTAGAAATTCATTTTTGACAAAAACCCGATCATTGGCTTGAATATTGTTGACAGCAATATCTTGAGCATCGGGAGTACCGGTTGCCTGCCCAAGCGGAATCGTATAAAGAGCAATTCCCGAATCACGTAACCGTATGGCGGCTTCTTGCGGTAATAAATCACGAGGCGGACGGGTTCGTTGGGTTCCGTCGGAAAGCAGGATTATTCCAAGAACACGTTTGCCGGATACATTTTGGCGTATGGTATCCAACACAGCCCCTAATGCGGTTTCTTTTCCTTTTGGGAGTTCAGGCAGATTGCTGATGAGTCCGTTGTTATGAATTTCCAAAGGAGTTGGCGAGGCGTCGAAGGCATAAACATTGATTTCTGCCTGTGATTGTAGATGTTTAAGTTGCGGGGCGGCATGAAGCAAGGCATCTTTGGCAATTTGAAAACGGGTGTTGCCGCCTAATTCGTCGGGGCGGCTCATACTTTCCGATTGGTCAAGAAGAATAGGTAAGGTTGAAGCAAGAGGCAATGATTTTGTATAAATCAATGTCGGACGAAACATGCCAAAAAGGAGCAAAAGAAACGCAATAAACCTCAACACCATTAAACAAAGTTGCCCATGATGCGGAACACGCTCGCCGGTTGGTCGGACACTCAGCAAAAGAATACCAATCACCAACGCAAAAAATAATATTATCCAATAACTACCAAAAAGAGGATAAAACGAAAGACGAAACATGAAGTAGTGGAAAGTTGATAGTGGAGAGTTGATAGTGGAAAGTCGATAGTGGAGAGTCGATAGTGGAAAGTTGATAGTGTCGCATGCGGATTTTAGCCGGAATGGTTATAAATCCGCTTGCAACACTCTCCACTATCAACTCTCCACTATCAACTAAATATGTTGCCCTTTCAGAGCGTAGGAAAAAAATCATGAGAGTGATCACAAAATAAAAATTCCAATAATATATCAGTAGAATTATTGTATGTTTTTTGCAAGTACTTAATTCAAAAAAACTTATATCAAATTTTACGTTTTAAACCTTGAAATTATGTGTGTTCGTAACGGATTATTACATAAGAAATTATGTCAAAAACGATAATTCCACTGAATATCTTACAAATTCCATTGATATATTACAAACACTACGGAATATTTACAAAGAATCCGGTATTCTTATAAAAAGCGGTATTTGTTTGCCCTCGTTTCCGTACATTCTATGTATTCCGTGTTGACAATAAATATTCTACGAAATAGGTATTGGAATTATACCTAAAACAGATTGATTTCACAGGCGGAAGTATTTTGATTGGCATATTCATTTTTTATTGTCGGATCATTTATTTTATCATACCGAGTTTTGCATTTCGGCAATGCACTGAGAAATTGACGGCCATAAGATTTTGAGTGAATACGCGGATCAAGTACAACAACAAGTCCCGAATCGGTACGACTCCGAATTAAACGCCCAAAACCTTGTTTAAATTTGAGAATCGCAACAGGAAGTTGATAATCCTGAAACGGATTACCGCCGCGTGCTTTAATAGCTTCAATTTTGGCTTCGATAACCGGTTGCGACGGAACCAGAAAAGGTAACTTCGTAATAATAACATTGCGTAACGCATTACCGGGAACATCAACACCCTGCCAAAAACTGTCCGTACCAAACAAAACAGAATCAGAAGTTTCTTTGAATCGGCGTATCATTTCGCTTCGCGGTATGCCCTCCCCTTGAATAAACAACGGAAAACGACGTTCCGCAAGCCAAGAAGTCATATCAAACGCTGTTCGTTTCAATAACTGATAACTCGTAAACAAAATAAATGCCCCGCCCCGAGTTTCCGTCAGATAACGCTGTAACATGGTATTGTAAAACGGACGCAAAACTTCTTCCCGCAAATCCGGCAACGGTGCGTCCCGAATCATTACAAGAGTCATTTGTCTCTCAAAATTGTATGGACTACCAAGCTGCAAGGTCTTCAAATCGGTCATGCCAATTTGACTCTTAAAAAATGTAAACGAATCGGTATTCATTATTGATAATGATTCAACAGAACTTTTGATATACACATCACACACAACAATTCTGTTTTCGCTTTTTGACAGGATAAACAAATTGTGACGGAATAAACAGAATTGACAAGATTTTTAAATAAAGGACACAAAAATTCTACCCTTATAAAAACCGAATTTTAAAATACAATAAGCATAAAACAGAATTTTGACTAAAACAGCCTTTGGGTTAAAACAGTCTTGCTTATGAAAACAATGTTGTTATAAAAACAATGTTGTTATAAAAACAATGTTGTTATAAAAACAATGTTGTTATGAAAACAAAATTTTTAGCAAATTTTCCATACATTCAGTACATTCCGTGTTTAAAATAAATATTCTACCCAATCGGTAACGGTTACTGAACTTTTTCAAAACAACTTTTGAGATACCGGATACTTTCTGTTGCAAGACGTTCAACACCCGGTGTGTAATCAAAAACCTCAACAGAAACCCAATCCTTATATCCAATATCGTACAATGATTGAAGAATAGGTTCGAAGGGCAGTTCGCCAAAACCGGGACCTTGTAAATTGGGATCGTTGGCATGGAAATAAATTAAATGTTCACGGTTCTGCCGAATTAACTCTGGAATCGGAATACTCTCAGAAGACATCGCTTTACAGTCAAGATGAAGAGCAATCTGTTGGGGAGCATCAATTTTTCGGATCAATTCAACACCTTCAGCAGCGGTTTGCATGAAATTCGTCTCTCGGGGAGCAAGCGGTTCCAAGGCTATGCGAACTCCGCATGTTTCAAGCATGGGAACTGTTTTGCTCAAAGTATCGGCAGCATAATCCAACGCCTGACTCTTCGTAACACCAGGCAACAAATTTCGTTGTAACGGTGAACCAAGAACAAGATAGGTTCCGTTAAGATCGGCACAAAACCGAATCAATTCAAGAAAATAATCCGCCGTCTTCTGCCGAATTACCGGATCCGGTGAAGTCAAATAATAACCTTCCGTTCTTGCCAACAACCAGTGTAATCCGGTAATCTCAAGACCTGCCTGTTCCGCCTGATGAGCAATCTCAACCCGTTTTCCAGCCGGAATATGAAGAACATCCAACTCAATCGTAAAAGGCGCAATCTCAACCCCATCATAACCACATTGCCGAATATAATCAAACACCCGAGGAAAATCAAAACCCGTATCTGTACGCCAAGTTTCAAATGTCTCGTTACAAAGAGCCCATTTCATAAAAATTTGCCGGCTAATTGAAATTGAAGTTAAAACAAAAAAAACAATAAAATAGTCGCCATTATTCAGTAACATAGTATCAGGAAATATTCACAAAGTAGGCAACTTTTCGCTAAAAAATTTTTACTTGCTGTTACCTACTTTAATTTTTTGCCCAATAATAAACAATAGGATTGTTACTGAATTGTTGGGTGATTTTTACATTAAAGCATTTTCGAACTCATCTAAAGTCTTACTTTCGAGGACATCATAGATTAAAGATTCTAAAGCAATCGGATCGGACATTTTACGGATTGCCGTTTCGATGTGTTTCGGAATTTTCTTAAATTTTTTACGCAATGCCGCCAAAACAATATTTTGACTGCCCTTTACTTCACCTTTAGCCTCACCTTTGGCTTCACCTCTTGCTTCACCTCTTGCTTCACCTTCTGCTCTACCTTGGGCTCTGATTTCATCAAAAATAGTTGTCGTCATGTTTTCTGTCCTTTCGTTAAAAATAGGGGTTAATGCTTTATGAACCATTTG
>JAITIZ010000306.1 GCA_031279215.1 Planctomycetaceae bacterium | reverse complement strand
ATTGCAAATACCTGTTGCTACATCACCGATGCTAGACTTCACCCATCAGGAAAGGCTGGTCACAATCAATTGCCTAACGAGACTGCTTCGGATTCACTAAATGTTACGGCTGGCGCATTGGTTAATACGATTCCCACTTCTGAATATTACTACTCAAAAGTGTCGCAAAACTACGTGTCAAACAGGCTAATACACGATAATCTCATACTGGTTACAAGCTAAAACAAACTTCTTGACGATACTCCGAAAGGGCAGTATATTTAGTTAATAGTGAATAGTTAATAGTGAATAGTTCGCAAGCGTACTATTTACCGAAACGTTAAAAATTCCGCTTGCGCCGCTATTAACTATTCACTAATTAACTATTAACTAAATATGTTGCCCTTTCAGGGCGTAGGAAAAAGATCATGGCGGAGCAAGCTCCGCCGTTAACGACGGGGTTTACCCTGTGAGAGCGAGCACAAAATAAAAATTCCACTGATATATTACAAAAAGACAAGTTTATTACGGAATACTGCCTATTTTGAGAACTTTTTGATTTTATGATAATGAAACGATTTTATTTAACGGTTCTGTTTTTGATAGTTGTAGTTTATCAAGAAGTTGGTTTTGGCGGCGAGACCAGCGAGATGATTGAACAGGCAATGCGAACTGTTGTTGCGATTTTTCCTGCCAATCCTGACGATCCGGCAGGCGGCGGAAGCGGTGTTGTGATTTCGCCGGATGGTTACGTATTGACGAATTTTCACGTGGTTCAACCTTGCGGTCCTGTTATGAAATGCGGAATGGCGGATGGTCAACTTTATGATGCGGTTATTGTCGGTCTTGATCCTGTTGGAGATATTGCCTTGATCAAATTGTTCAACCGTAACGATTTTCCATTTGCCGATCTTACAAACAGTGATTCTGTTACTGTCGGCGATACCGCTATTGTGATGGGCAATCCATTTTTGTTGGCTCTTGACTACAAACCTTGTGTTTCAAAAGGAATTATTTCCGGTATTCATCGTTACCAATTTCCGTCTGGAACATTTTTAGAATACACGGATTGTTTACAAACAGACGCCGCAGTCAATCCGGGAAACAGCGGCGGTCCGCTTTTTAATAAACAGGGCGAAGTAATCGGAATTATTGGTCGTTGCTCTTTTGAAAAACGAGGTCGAGTTAATGTTGGTATTGGTTACGCTGTTTCAAGTAATCAGGTACGATATTTTCTTGGTGATCTGAAAAGCGGTCGGATTGTCGATCATGCAACGATGAATGTGGTTGTTTCAACCGACAAAGACGGACGAGTTCTATTCGATGAAGTTCTTGTAACTTCTGATGCTTACCGGAATGGTTTGCGTTACAATGATGAATTACTGCGTTTTGCGGGTAAAACGGTTGATACGGCGAATACGTTCAAAAATCTGATTGGTCTTTTTCCGAAACACTGGCGGCTTCCGGTTACTGTTCGCGGAAAGGACGGTAAACGGTTTGAGCCGATGGTTCGGCTCGGTAATTTACATAGTGAAGCCGAACTTATTGAAATGACCGAAAAAATGATTGAACCGCCGATTGTTCCGCCGGATTTCAAACAACAACAACAACAAAAGCAAAACAATCACCGCGATGAAACAGAAAAAGTCCCGGATGGTTTTAAAGAAATCGAAATTCCCGGTCCCGACGGTCAACCCATTAAATTATTACAAAAAAAGTTTTTCATTCCAGAAACGATTAAACCGTTTTATGAAAAACAACACGGTTATGCCAATTATTATTTCAACCGGCAAGAACTGAGTCGAGTTCTTAATAATTGGCGCAAAAATTTTGATATTACGAAAGACACCGGTTGGAAATTTTCCGGTCAATTGAAAAACCGGATGGAATCTTTTTCGTTTCATATTGACGACAAGGGAGTTCGGTATGAATTGCCGGTTGAAAACGGTTTTTGGAACGCCGATTTAATGCTTCAAACGGAAGTTTTCATTGTTGATCCGATTACGCATTATCAATCACCTCGCGGCAGCGGAGGGTTGTTTACCGCACTTTATTTGTTACGTCAACTGGCAGTAAAGGAAACAATTCAAGACGCCGAAACCGTGTATATCGGAACAGCACCGATTGATGGGAATCCTGAAAAATTGTACGATGTTTGCGGTATGATGTGGCGGGGTAATAATGTTCGTTTTTATTTTGAACCGAAAACAGGAGCTATTGTGTTGGTCGAAATGTCTGGAAGCAGTCTTGATTTTCCGTGTGAAATTTTATTTCGCAAAAATTCCGGTAACAATCAAGAATGGGAAGTCCGATTTGGTCGGATTCTTTTCGGTACTTTTGAGATAAATAACTGGATTCCGAATGTACCGGCTGATATGTTTTCGTTCGATAAAAAGGAAACACAGTATGAAACAAAAACATTAAAAGAATCAGGAACACATACTGCATCGCCGGTCATTACCGAAACATTACCAAAAATTGTTAAAATCTACGGTGCGGGAAATACTCCCGGAATGCACGGTTATCAAACGGGAATTTTTGTTTCGCCGGACGGTTATATTCTGACGGCGATTACATCTGCATTGCAGGCAGACCCAATTCGTGCAGTTTTGGATTCGGGACGAAAATTTGAAGCACAATTGGTTGCAGCTGATCCTGTTATGGAACTTGCGCTGCTCAAAATTTCCGCAACCGATTTACCTTATTTTTTGTTGCAAAAAGATTTATCTTCTATTCCTGATCCTCTGATTGGTGATCCGGTTTTTGCGGTTTCCAATCCGTTCAATATTGCGGAAGGCAACGAACCGGCAACAGTGCAATACGGTTTTATTGCCGTAAAAACAACACTTCGTGCAAGACGGGGAGTTTTTGAAACACCCTATCAGGGAGCGATTTTCGTTACTGATATAATAACAAACAATCCGGGAGCTTGCGGCGGTGCGCTGATTTCGGCGGAAACCGGCAACTTAATCGGTATTCTCGGTAAAGAATTGCGTAACAGAGAAAATAATAGTTGGCTTAATTATGCCATTCCGGTATCAGCGTTTCAAGATAAAGTCAATGAAATGATTGTTCGAGCCAAAGAATCAACCATAAAATCAGGAGTTGTTTCTCCGCAACTTATTATGCCGCAAGCGATTACATTGGAGCGGGAATTGATTCCTGAAGACACGGTTCAATTGTTTCAAAATTGGGGTTTCCTTTTGGTGCCGCCGGTGTCGGGACGAACTCCGCCGTTTGTTGATTCGGTTCGTTCCGGCAGTGAGGCGGCTCAACTTGGTATATTTCCAGATGATCTGATTGTTATGGTCAACAATCATTTGACACCGTCTCTGTCAGCAGTTGAATATCAAATTCATCAGGCAGTTCCAGAAGAACCAATCGTTCTAACAATTGAACGTAATATGACTCTTCTCGATTTCACATTTACCGGAAAAAAGAAACAATAATTAAATGTAATATATCAGTGGACTTTTTTCGTAACTGTCTATTTTGACATTTTTGTTTTCATTTTTTTTAACACAAAACACACGAAAGTTTTTTTAGATAATTTTCGTGTATTTTGTTATTTCGTGTGTTTCGTGATCTCAAAAAAACAAAAATTCCACTGATATATTACGAATGTTCCAATTTATCGGCATATTGAATTTATTACAAATATCAAAATGCGGTTTGCTTTAACCGATTGAAATTTCAAGCGGTTTGGCGGTTCCGATCAACCAGTTAGTAACAGTTAATTTTTTCGATACGGAATCGGCGGTTAATACCAATTCGGATTGCGGTTTCAATTCGTGAATATTGTTACCGATTTGAATTTGGCATGGAATATCGCTACGGTTTTTTAATTGAAGTGAACCGTTGTTCTTTGTGATTCCGACGCAAGCGTTGAATAATTGTTCAACCCATGTTGGTCTGCCTAAAATCATTCCGGCTGCCCAACCGATGGTGCGCCGCGCAAAAAACGCTTCACGAATGGACCCTTCTGTTCGGTCTTCCGCAAGAATTAACGTGATTGGTCGAAGCAGATTTTGGCTGCCGTACATATTCCATTCGGAAACATGAATATCACTGGTCGTGATTAACCCTAAATCCATTTCGTTACACCAATCAGAAACAATCGGGTAATACGCTGTTCCATTGAACACTTCAATTCCGTGCAAAAATCCTTTACGCCGGACGTCGTCATGTTCTGTGGTGAACGTCATGGGATCCTCTTTTTTGAGACCGGGGAAATTGGGGTGATTCCAAAACACAAACGCCCCTTGATTAGCCGCAACTTCGAGCATTTTTTTCCAATCATCCACCACATCAGCAACCGGATTCACATCTTTCAAGAAAACCGCATTGAAATGACCCGGCGGTATTTGGTTTTTTGTAATTTCCGTACCGCGAACAAGAATCAGATTATTCTTTTCCGCTTCCGGTTTGGCAATATCATAAGCGATATTGTGATCGTCATTACGTTCTTTTAATTGTGTTGATTTTCCGCCGAAAAAGGGACGATATTCGATATGATCGGTAATCGCAATCACATCAAGACCATTTTCGACCGCTTCGTGAACACGGTCTTTCGGCATCACATAACCGTCCGAAAATAACGTGTGCATGTGGAAATCACCTTTGAGAACCCGAAAGTTTCCGACATTGGGAATCGTTATTTTTCGCGGTGTCCGTTTCGGATTTAAAATGGTTCCTTTCGGCACAGCAAACAAAGGATCAACCGGTTTTGTTACCTTTTCCTGCCCCATTGCAAAATTCATTGCAAAATTTATCGGCAGTGTTGCCGTTGCTCCAAGCAATGCGGCATGTTGCAAAAATTCTCGTCGTGTTGACATAGTAATAATGGTGGGGTTAAAAGTTGAAAATTAAAAGTTAAAAATGAAAGGTTAAAATTTTTGTAATTGCTTACGAAAATAATAAAGGTAAATAATCATCAGATAGGTGATGTTTTGCCAAAATATCGCCTTGCCGATAGGCAATTTTGAATCGGATTAACAATGGTAATTGATGTTACCATACGTTTTGAATTTTGATAATCTGTTTTATTTTCCAGATTTGAGGTCAAAATCAAACGTCTGTGATTTTCCCGTCTCAACCGTAACAGTTAAGGTCGATTTCTGATTGTATTGATCAGGAATCCGCTCTTGCTCTTTAGCGGTATTAATTTCTTGCGTCAATTGTTCCGAATCAAGACCTTTTCGTGTTGTCCAGATACGGACGGTTTTTGAACCGGGTAGAACACCGGTTTTTTGTGAATTAAAATGTAACTGATATTTGCCGTATTCATTGGTAACACCATAAGAATAGGTTTTATTTTCGTGTTCAAAATGAACCTGCGCATCGGGTAATGGTTGACCGTCTAACGTTACAACACCATTAACTTCTACAAGACCGAGATTGTTATATCGTCCTGTATAAGTATTTCCGCAACCGCTTAACACAGGGAGAACAGCGAATAAAAAACTCGCGGCAAGCATGTAATAAGGTACTAAATGTCTTGGATTTTTTCGTTTCATAAAATTATTTAATAGTTGTTGGATATCCAAGCCTGCTTATTGCCGGCAATTCCGGTACAATAAACAGGCACGGTTCGTGTGTTTATTTAAGACTTAAAAACCAACGGTTTCTTTTCCGTTGCGGGAACTAAGTCCCTGATAAACATCTTTTTGAATTGAGTTTGGAAAATATCGAACAGTTCCATCACCGAAAAGGAAATTCGCTCCATTCGGATGGTAACTTCCAAACGCAAGTTGCATTATATGTCCATGTAACGTTGGTTCCACAAAAAGAGCGTTCAACGATGGATAAGTGGAACCAACGATTTCGGAACCTTCACAAAATCCCGATGCATCGGTTCCATTTGTTGTTGCGCTGCCATTAAATGGGTCCGCCTGTGGTGAACCGGTATGCCAATGATCCATACCGGCACCATCTTTAGCAAAAGTGTAATCGGTTGGAGTTTCACCGACAAAAAATGTATTGGAAAGACCATCAGTAATAGCAGAAAAACGTGTTTCACTACACCCATAAAAAACACCATTTTGTTGCCAATGTTGATAAGCAATACATTGTTTTGCCGTGTATGTCAAACCTGCTGTTGTAAGACTACCAATCATCTCTACCGCCGACCATGATCCACTGTTAGCGAGATAACAACTTACCGCACGATGTGGAACCAAATCATTCACCTGATAAGGTAACGTAAATGTTGGACATTGATAGGTGGGAATTGGTGTTCCGCACGCGGCGGCATTGCGTGAGTTTGCCTGATCCCAGTTTCCGTTGTTGGTTGGGTCTCCGTTGTTTTCGCTAAACACCAGAGTTGCGAACAGAGGTTCTTGTTCGATAAACGGCAGGATGGCACCGTTCCAACAGAACCCGATGTTGTTCCAACCGGCTGGCAATGCCTGTTTGGTATCGTGATAATTGTGAAACGCGATACCCATTTGTTTTAAGTTGTTGGCACAACGCATTCGGTTGGCGGCTTCTTTCGCTGCCTGAACCGCCGGAAGCAACAACCCGATCAGAACTCCAATTATCGCAATGACTACCAGAAGTTCCACAAGCGTAAATGCTTTGTTACCAATTTTACGCCCAAACAAAGTAATTAAACTAAATTTTGTCATGTTTTTTTTCCTTTTTTTAGTGGGAAATAATTTGAAACAGTTAATAAACGTTTCCGAATCACAACAAATTATCCCAATGACTTTTTGTTGTGTTCGCATATAATTTTAACGTGATATATTAAGTTCATATTAAGATTATGTTAAAATTAAATTAAATTTGTGTTAAGATTGTGTTAATACCCAAATCTCGTAACAATTTATGAATAAAAATGTAATTGTCTATGAAACCGTTGCTCGTGAACTGTATGTACAAGGTGAGGAAGTAGTGGTTTGGGTGATGTTACAGATTGTGATGTTGGCTCAGCAGAGGGTCAATCAATCTTGCGAAGTTTCTCCGTCCACTTCGTCCGGTGCCAAACCTGGTCATACGAAGCCGGTTATCGGCACGAAATCAGTATTCAAACCCAATAAGCCTGCATTGGAAAACTTTTAGAAAACTCCTAAAAACTTCTTTTTTTAATTTTAACCACAGAGGACACAGAGAGAATTTTTTGAATACGAAAAATACCGCGAAATGCTATAAAAATAGGATCATGCCGCGAGTGAATCGTAGTCATATTTCTCTGTGATCTCTGTGTCCTCGGTGGCTAAAAAATGAGTTTTTAGGAACGCAGGCGTCTCGCCTGCACTTTTTATAGGCAATGTGCAGTCGAGACGACTGCGTTCCTGATGTTTTTAGAAGTTCCCTTAAGGTAATAGTCTATTTGTAACTGTCTATTTTGTTATCGTTTCCATGAGGTGAAATGATATTTTTCCTATGCCCGAAAAAGGCAACCTCAAATATCAGATTGACGACTTTAGATTACAGATTTTAATCCTACCCGTGTTGATAGGGCTGGCTTCGCTTGACCGCCGGTTATGCACTTTATACCCCCGCAGTGTAGAAGGAAAAATAAAACTATTGTCTAATTACAAACAATTAGGAAAATTTTGCGAAATTTTCCTTCACTTTGGATTGTATTCTATTTACGACAAATTTGTCAGAGACTACAATAATGTCAACAAATTTGTCGCATGAAGGGCATTTTTGTTTTTTTAAAAAAATAATAAACATGGCGTAAATTTTTCTGGTTAAAGGAGTTTGCAATTTATTTTAATCAGATTTCAATAATTGGCATGGAGAATGCAATACAATAATGATAAAATATACTTTTGGGTATTCTTTACGTTTGGTTCAACAACTTAACAGTACTATTAAAACTTATGACACAAAACAATGTTCGACGTAAAACTTTGGTTGCAATTGCTGCAGATCCCAATTCAGCCGCATCCCCTTTTGCCAGCAAAACAGCAGATCTGAAATCGCTTTTTGGTAACCATTGTTTCAATGAAGCGGTGCAACGGGAACGTCTTCCCGAAAAAGTGTTTGAATCGCTTCAGGAAACAATCCGCAGTTCGAAACAACTCGATTCTAATATTGCGGAAACAGTTGCCAAAGCCATGCACGATTGGGCAACCGAACACGGCGCAACCCACTTCACTCACTGGTTCCAACCCATGACCGGCAGCACCGCCGAAAAACATGACTGTTTCGTCATTCCCACCGGAATCGGCCAAGCAATTGCCAAATTCAGCGGCAGTGAACTTATTCGCGGAGAACCGGATGCCAGCAGTTTCCCGTCCGGCGGACTCCGTGCAACTTTCGAAGCACGCGGTTATACCGCATGGGATCCGTCCAGTCCGGCATTCATCTTTCGTCACAAAAATGGTTCAACACTCGTTATTCCCACTTACTTTGTAAGTTGGACAGGTGAAGCATTGGATATGCGAACCCCGTTACTCCGCTCGATGGCAGCTCTCGAACAACAATCGTTACGAGTTCTAAAATTGTTCGGTAACAAAACAGCAAAACGGGTTTATCCTACTGTTGGAGCTGAACAAGAATATTTTCTTATTGACCGTCGTCTTGCTGCATTGCGTCCTGATCTTCTCGTAACAGGACGAACATTATTTGGAGCAAAACCGCCTAAAGGTCAGGAACTTGAAGATAACTATTTCGGTTCGATTCCTGAACGGGTTCTTGGATTTATGACCGAGTTGGAATATGAGTTGGTTCTGCTGGGTATTCCGGTTCGCACCCGCCACAACGAAGTCGCTCCCGCCCAATTTGAAGTCGCTCCGTTTTTCGAAGCAGCCAATCTGGCAACAGATCACCAAATGCTTCTTATGCAACTGTTACGGAATGTAGCAACACGGCACGGATTCCATTGCCTGTTACACGAAAAACCATTCGCCGGTATTAACGGAAGCGGTAAACATAATAATTGGTCAATTATGACCGATGACAACGAAAACCTCCTTGATCCGGGAGATACACCGCACGAAAATGCTCAGTTCTTGTTCTTCACCACTGCTGTACTTCGGGCAGTTCACAAACATGGTGATTTGCTTCGTATGAGTGTTAGCGGTGCCAATAATGATCACCGGCTCGGAGCCAACGAAGCCCCGCCCGCAATTATGAGTATTTTTCTTGGTAGTGCGCTCGAAGAAGTGTTCCGCCAACTCGCCTCCGGAACCGCCGCCTCTTCCCAAAAAATGGCTCCAATTGAAATCGGTGTTTCAACATTGCCGCCCCTCAAACGGCATAGCGAAGACCGCAACCGGACCAGTCCATTTGCGTTCACCGGTAATAAATTTGAATTTCGCGCTGTCGGTTCCAGTCAAAATGTTGCGCAATCAACAACAGTCCTAAATACAATTGTTGCGGAAAGTCTTGATATTTTAGCAACAGAACTTGAAAATGCGTTGAATGCCAAAAAGGAATTTAATTCCGCTGTTCAGGAAATTGTTTCAAAAACAATCCAGGAACATCAAGCGGTTTTGTTCAACGGCAATTGTTATTCAGAAGAATGGAAAAAAGAAGCCGAAAAACGCGGCTTGCTCAATCTTGTTACAACCGCCGAATGTCTGCCGCTTATCAACGGTAAAAAAGCAACCGAATTGTTTGGAAAATACAAAATTTTCAGCAAAACCGAAGTGGATAGCCGTCACGAAATTTATGCGGAAAATTATGTTAAAACGATTCATATTGAAGCCAATACTGCAATTGAAGTGGCGGGAACAATGATTTTGCCTGCTGTTCTTAATTACAAAACAGTCCTGGCTCAGGCGGCGACAACAAAATTACAAAAAGAGTTGTTGCAAGAACTTGATACACATATTGATGCGCTGATCGAACAACTCCGTCAGTTGAAAAAAACTGTTACCGATATTCCCGAAGGCAATGCACAAAAATCAGCCGAATACTGTTGCAATACGGTAATTCCGGCGATGCAGGTGTTACGGGAAACGGTGGACTCGCTTGAAGAATCGGTTGACGATGGTCTTTGGCCCTTGCCGACTTATACGGAACTTTTGTTCTCTCGATAATTCGGCTTCAACCCGCAATAAAACCGCAAACTGTAACAGAATGAACTAATCACTCTGTTATAGTTTCGGTTTGGGTTCTCAATATTGTTTGATTTTGAGGTATTATGCTAATTTATGAACATGAGGCAATTTATCGGCTTATGCGTTTTGCGGGGGTATTGAGTTTATTTTTTCTTATTGCGTTGTTAATTGCAGCAATAATTGTTCGGGCTTTTGTTCTTTCAATAACTTGGGACGAAGCGTATATGGTTTGTGTGTACGCGGCGGAAGGACAGAAAATTTTTTCGCCGAAAGATTTTCTTTCGACTAATCACATTTTCCATACGATTCTCGTTTGGTTCATGTTTCAGGCGGCTTCGTGGCAGGAAGGAATGTTGCGTTTGCCGTCTGTTTTAGCAGGAATAGGAACAATACTTCTTTTATGGCGGCTTGGTTTTTTCCTTTTCGGCACGGAAACAAACAGCATTAAATACCGAAACACGTTTTTCCTTATTGCAATTATTTCATTACATCCGTTAATTTTTCAATTTTTTTCTTTTGCGCGGGGTTATTGTTTATCGTTATTTTTTTCGTTTCTTGGTTTCTATTTTCTGCTTCGTTTTTTACATTGGAATTTTTCTCGGAATTTTTCTTTGGACAATTCCAATTCAGACCGGAATTTTCTTCTTGTTGCCGGAATTTCGTTTGGTCTTTCGGTTGCATCGAATTTAGCAGCGGTTTTTATCAACAGTGCGATTATTTGTACGATGTTGTTACTTTGGTTCCGTTTTGGTTTCGCAAAAAGGAACACGGTTTTAACAATAATTCTTTGGTTTTGTCTTCCCGGAATAGCGATAGTTGGAGTTCTTTACGCTCCGGTTTTTCTGTACGTTTCGATGGGACAATTTGATTACGCAACCAGTTCACCGCTTGATGGTTTACTTGATCCGATTTCCTGGACACTTGGCAACACAATTATTGTTCCGCCGGAATCCATAACACGATTATTGTTTGGTATTCCTATTCCAGAAGAATTATTCTGGATATTAATAACATTTATTCCTTTTCTTGTCCTTTTACCGGTTTTACTAACAGCGTTAATAATTGCCGGGTCATTGATTCGGTTGCGAACCGCAGTTCTCCGTCCAAACGATTTGGCAATTCTGCTTGTTTTGGGCGGACTTTTGGGTTATACGATGATCTTGCTGATTGCTTGGAATTTCGGCAAAATATTGTTTCCCAAAGATCGAACAGGATTACTGCCGATTGCCTACAGTCTCATGCTTCCGGTTTTACTGTTGCAATATCTGGGAACAGATTATCGTTTCCGTTTCGGTCAACAGATTCGCCGGATTTTGATAACAGGAATTATTTTGACTCTGTTACATTTTCTTGGTTTATTTTCGTATCCGTATTATCATAACCTTTGGTATGCCGATGCGGATATTCGGAACATGATGGCTCGTGTTTATGAACTTTCGAAAACACAAGAACCGCCGAAAATGCTAATCTTTGCTTCCGCGAATCAAACATCAATTGAGTTTTACATGAAGAAATACGGAATTCGTAACTTGCAGCTTTGTTGTATTCTCAAAAAAGAGAGTGTTGACGATTTAACACGTTTTCCGTCGCCCACACTTTTTATTCTCCCCGAAGAAGCCGAAGCAAGTATTCGGCGGCAATCAACCTCTTTCCGAATTTTTCAACGAAACCGTTACGTCGGTCTGATTCTTGCGGAAAGCAGGCAATAAGTAAACTATTCAGTAACCTTTAAACACGGAATACAACAGAACATACACAGACCTATCGTGATTAAGTCAAAACAAAAAATAACGGTAACATATCATTGGAATTTTCGTTGAAAGATAAACTTAAGGTAGGCGACCTTTCACCAAAGGGTTTTCACCCACGATCGCATCCGTTAGGTTTTGTTATTGTGTTGTACGCTGTTGGTTTTCAATTTCCGTTCATCAACAGCAAGTCAGTGAGTACGCCGAGACGCAATGTTTCGGCGATACATCACCTACCTAGATAATTCACGTGAACAATAACCCACAAAATACCGAAATCATCCGAAAATTCTTAACCATTTTGTATACTCTTCACACTTTAAATTTCGGTTTTCGTTTTAAACTAAACTCGCCCTGAAAGGGCAACATACTGTAGTTGGGAGTGGATAGTTGAGAGTGGATAGTGTCGCATGCGGAATGATTACCGTTTTGGTAGTAATCCGCTTGCGACACTTTCCACTCTCAACTTTCCACTCTCAACTATTATACTGCCCCTTTCAGGGCGGCCTTATGGGCGATTCTAACCCGCCGCGTTGCGGCGGGCTGGCTTATGTTGCCCTTTCAGGGCGAAGACCTTTTTAAACTTAAACAATAATTCCACTGATATATTACATAATTATTATGCACATCTTGTCTCTGCGGGATTAAAAATGTTATGGAATTTCAGCAAAACGAAGACACCACTGAATAGTTACGAAATATTATTTGGGAACTTCTAAAAACATCAGGAACGCAGTCGTCTCGACTGCACATTGCCTGTAAAAAGTGCAGGCGAGACGCCTGCGTTCCTAAAAAAATGAGTTTTTAAAAGTTCCCATTAATTATT
>JAITIZ010000192.1 GCA_031279215.1 Planctomycetaceae bacterium | reverse complement strand
TCATTATTAATAAGTGACGAGTTTTTTACATAGCGGATAATATTGGCATCATCAGATTTAAACTCTTTGGGATCTTCACTAATCCACCTTCCAACTTTTGCGTCATACCAACGATTGATATTCCACTGTAAATTTGTTATGTCATCGGTCATTTTTCCTGTATATTTGAAGCGACAATCGGTATTGCCGGTTTTTGTGGGTAGTTGTCCAAAAGCATTATATTCGAAATGGGCGGCAATTCCGTTACCGATTAAATCCCGTACCGTGCCAAGGTGATCACACAACGAGTAATATTCATTCTGCGCAATCAATTCGTCCTGATTTGCTCCCCATAGAAAATAATTATTTGTTTTTCCATGTTGATTCAATGTCAAAACAATTTGCCAGCCGTCATGTACAAAATATTCAGAATTTTTTGACGTCGAACGTTTCACTAAACGGTTTTTGTAATCGTAAACATATTCTACAGATTCCTGCGGTGTTTCGACTTTGACGAGGCGGTTACGATGATCCCAAAAATATTTTGTTGCGCCTTTGGAAATTCTGTTTCCTTCATTGTCATATTCATAGGCACTTTCACCGTCGTGGAGTAATTGATTGTTCTTTCCTGTCTGATGATTGGAACGATTACCATTCAAATCGTAACTGTATTTTTCCGATGGAAGTTTTGTATAATTTGCCGCAATCAATTGATTGGTTTTATCGTAATCAAATTGCCGTTTGTCATTATCGTAATTATATGAAACAATAATATTTCTCATAATAGTATCTTTCCTAAAAATTGTCCTAAATTCTATTATCGTACCGGTAATTTTAAGTCAGTTCAAATCTTTCGGACAAGCGTACCTAATTTTTATTATCATACCGATAATTTTAAGTCATTTCACATCTTGTGAACAAGCGCAACAAGCACAGCAGTATATTTTATTCAACATAAGGAGAAACACACCAAAAGATGACTTCAAATTTTTTTTCTTTTGGTTGATAAACGAAATGAATCTCAAGTATTCCATTTATTGTATTTGTTTGAGGTTCGATTGAATTATCTTTGAATAAGATAAATTTTACAATTATTCTATCTTTCTTCTGTAATATATTCCATCGATTATATTGATAGGAAAATTCTGATTCTTGAAAATATAAATTATTTTTCAATATGGTATATTCAGAACGAGAGGGAAATAAATGTTTAATGCTCTTTTTATGATCTTGTAAAAATTTTTGAATAGCAATTACAATCTCATCTTGTAACAATTCGAATGAAAAATCAATATATTCGTTCACAGTATTGTAATCTACTGCATAAAAATCAATGATCTTTGTTATCTTTTTCCATTCATCAGTTATATTATTCCATTCATTTACATCGTTGCTATTCCTTTGTTGTGCCATAACACGAAGATTGTCAAACTCATCTTTTCTAATTTTTCCTGAAAGCAAATGATGTAAGATATAACAATCAATTTTTTTTACTGTTTCAGTATCTTTCAATAATAAACTGGCATTTAATAATCCGTTCCAAAGATATAGTTGTTCACAATAAGTTTGAAAAAGTACCGAGTGTGAGTCGTTGTTTTCTAGTTTTGTTCTGATATGGTCATTAATTAAATACGGTGTAATTTGTTTCCATGCTCTTTGATTTCCCCAAAAAGACATGTCATGGGATTCATAGTGACCAGATAAAATGCTCCTATACAAAAAAAAGTTGTATCCCCAAGACAACAATATTATTGTTGCTATTATTGCTGAGATAAACATAAACAACAAACATGCTTTCCGTACTATTTTACATACGAAAAAGCAATTGACCAATTTTTTTATAGTTCTCATTTCTCTGGACATATTCACTTGATAAAAAATAATGGATTTGCCAATACTTGTTTCGTTATAGTTTTGATCAGAGCAATTTATTTTTATACGTATTTTTTAAGATCATGAATTATTGTTAAATAAATATAGAACACACACTGTTTTTTTGCGTAGTCTCGTCGTAATTGATGAAAAGAATATCTATTATGAAATACAAACATAAATTGTTTCAAAAAAAAACATATAAAATATTCAAATTAGGAAAATGTATAAAGATAGAATTGGGTAAATGGCTACCAAATTAAAGTTACAATAGTAATTACTGTACCTGCTAAAGTGAGTATATCACCTGGATCACCTGTCGAATTCATCGGCTCAGCGGTACCATCAAACGTTATTTGCGGACCTTTCCAGTCTTGTTTTTTCTCTTCTCCACCACTACAAACAATATATCCTGAAACTATAGAACAAGATTGTGGTATAGTAGTAATGAAAGGTTTAGTACATTGATAATTTTTGATTGTAGTTTCGACAATACGATTTAAAGAAAATACTCCACAGTACAGATATGCGGTATCTCCAAAAAAACCATCATAAGTTCCATTAATACAAATATTATCTGTTGATTTAATCAAACGCGACTCTGTTAATATTGTTGTTGATGTATAGGACTTTGTATAACCGCAGGGACATTTTTTTGTTCCGATAGTAGATGGGGATAGTGTACCTGGATAACGATCTGATTCTGGGATTGTTCCCCAGTTAATAGTAGGAATGGTATGTCCAGTCATCCATAGTCCCATAAAATCTTTATAAAGCACAACCATATTTTTAGCATAACGTCCCAAATTCATATCACCCGCCCAAAATCTAATTGGGTCTTCCGATATCCACTTTCCGTTATTTGCATCATACCACCGGTTGATATTCCACTGTAAACTTGTTACTTCATCAGTCATTTTTCCGGTGTATTTGAAAACACAATCGGTATTACCAATTTTAGAGAGTAATTGTCCGAAGGCATTGTATTCGAAATGAGCGGCAATACCGTTACTGATTAAATCTCGTACCGTGCCAA
Source organism: Planctomycetaceae bacterium (assembly GCA_031279215.1). Taxonomy (GTDB): domain Bacteria; phylum Planctomycetota; class Planctomycetia; order Pirellulales; family Thermoguttaceae; genus WRKP01. Next base: position 204 of record JAITIZ010000192.1, on the reverse strand, counting down.
GATGGTCGCATAATGTATATGCGGAATTTTGCGCGATTAATTCGTTTTGTTTTGCGCCCCAGAGGAATTTATTCGTTACGGAACTGTTTTTATCAAGAGTTAATACAATATGCCAGTTGTCGTGTACGAAAAATTCGGAACCTTTTGAAGTTGAACGTTTCACTAGACGATTTTTGTAATCGTAAACATATTCGACCGTTTCTT
>JAITIZ010000158.1 GCA_031279215.1 Planctomycetaceae bacterium | reverse complement strand
TGTCGAAAGAATATGAAAAGTAAAGTATTATACTCATTACACTTGAAAATTCGATTTTTGAACACGGAATACATGGAACAATAATATTGGTAATGTATCAGTGGAATAATTTTTTTGGTTCTATTTTCGTGGCATTTCGTTAATTTCTTATGTTTTATTAGTCCCGGAAGTGCATAACCGTAGGCTTCGCTTGACCGCCGGTTATGCATTTCACACCCCTAGCGGGGTGAAGATCGAAAAACAAACTCCTCGCTATTGGGTCGTTTACCTTTTCATTTCCTGCTGTAAATAAATTTACGAAATTGTATTTATTGTGATCGTGAATTATTTTTACGATCTCATGAACTAGCAGTACAGTAATGAGATTAAGTAATGGAATAATTCAAATCAAACACAATTTACAATTTGAACATAAACACCGTATTTTAAAAAGAACCACAACATAATACTTGCGGTTCTTTTTAATTTTGTATATCATACATTTTCTATTTTCTACAAATAAAAACAAATTGTTTTATTTGTTTACTTTACCTAAACCGCCAACAATAGATATAATCCAATGGATCATTTGTTTTCAGAAACGGGAATTACGTTTGATGATGTACTTCTTGAACCACAATATTCGGATTTTGTTCCTTCTGAAGTTGATGTTAGTACGCATGTTACACGCCGAATCCAGTTGACGGTACCGCTTATGAGTTCACCGATGGACACGGTTACAAAATCCAAAATGGCAATTGCGTTGGCGCAGGAAGGCGGAATCGGTATTATTCACAAAAATCTCTCCATCGACGATCAAGCCGAAGAAGTCGCAAAAGTTAAACGAAGTGCAAACGGAATTATTCGTCATCCGGCAACCTTACCGCCCACTGCCACAGTTGATGCCGCACAAACAATTATGGATCAACAAAACGTTTCTGGAGTTCCGATCATTCAGGAAGATGGGCGGCTTTGCGGAATTTTAACTCGGCGTGATTTACGATTTCTTGAAAATCACGATATAAAAATTTCCGAAGTGATGACCGCCGAAAACCTAGTTACTGCAACAGGTAACGTCACTCTCGATCAAGCAGAAAAAATTTTAATGGAAAAAAAAGTAGAGAAATTGCTTTTAGTTGACGATTCGTATAGATTGACAGGTCTTATTACTATTAAAGATATTGACAAGATGCGGTGTTTTCCGCGAGCCTGTAAAGATGAACAAGGTCGGTTACGGGTTGGAGCTGCTGTTGGTGTCTTGGATGAAGAACGGGTCGAACGATTGGTAAAACAAGAAGTGGATTTGTTGGTCGTGGACAGCGCACACGGTCATTCCGCCAATGTTATCGAAACTATCCGCCAAATAAAAAAACAATACAATATCGATGTGGCGGCGGGAAATGTGGCAACTGCGGAAGGAGCAAAATCACTGGTTGATGCGGGTGTTGATGCTGTAAAAGTTGGTATTGGTCCCGGATCAATTTGTACAACACGGGTTGTTTCGGGAGTTGGTGTTCCGCAAATTACCGCAATCGCACGTGTTGCCAATACCCTGAAAGGAACAGAAATCTCCGTGATTGCCGATGGCGGAATCCGGTATTCCGGCGATATTACAAAAGCAATTGCCGCCGGTGCCCATGTTGTCATGATTGGAGGGTTGTTTGCCGGACTTGAAGAAAGTCCGGGAGAATTAATTTTGTATCAGGGACGTACCTATAAAAGTTACCGCGGAATGGGGTCAATGGGAGCGATGATTCAAGGTTCTAGTGATCGTTACCGCCACGCAAAAGGTACAACACCGGATAAATTAGTTCCAGAAGGAGTTGAAGGACGTGTTGCTTACAAAGGTCAACTGGGACCATTCGTGTACCAGTTGGTTGGAGGACTTCGGGCGGGAATGGGATATTGCGGAACCAAAACAATCGGAGAATTGCGAACCCAATCACGGTTCATTCGGATTTCACCGGCAAGTGAAAAAGAAAATCATCCTCACGATATTGTTATTACGCAGGAAGCACCAAATTATAGTAGTGAATAACCGTTAAACACAAAACGTTAACGGATACACAAAAATTGGGAAGGAGCCTAATTAAATGAAAATTTATTCTATTTCAAATATGATTTTATCGGTTATTGTTTGTTTTTCGTTGCAAATAATTCCGGTTCTTGCGGATTCTTCTCAATGGAGTAAAAGTGACGGCGGTGTGACTACCAGCCGGAATCTCCATTGGACAAACCCCAAAACCGCTATCAAACCGATTAGTGGTGTGATTACGATGGACCAGCCGATTGCGGTGAATTATCAATATCATCAGGCATCGGGTATTCAACAGGTTCAGTACCAACAACCCAATCCGGCAACTCCGTTGACTCCGGCGCAGCAAGACTTAATCTATCCCGAAAAACGCCCACAAAGCAAAACACCGCCAAGCGGTGCCACACTAACACCATTGGCTCCGTCAAATTCGTTCAACTCGTATAGCCGCCCCCAAGAAACAACCACTAATTCCACTACACAACAACAAAAGAAAAATTCTTCCAATTCGTCAGATAATTCGTCTAATGTATCGGAAAATTTTTCAACACGGAAATCTTCAACAGTATCAGTACCAACTCCCAAATTACCCAAACCGGCGGAACTCAAAAATCCAAATATTCGGGCGGAAACAACAATTCAATCCGGTACGGTTCCGGCTCCTACTCCGAATGATACTTTAATTAGTAATTCGGGACGCGGGATTGTTTGCCCTGATAAAGCCGGATTCAAATCGATCAGAGAGATTTCTATTGATATTCGGCCAATGCCGGGAGAATTGCCCAAAGAATGTCCCTTGCCAACCATCCCTTACAATGGTCGTCATTTCACGCAAACCTGTTATCAATGGAAGGCTTCCAGTGTATGTACCAAAGCGGCTTATTTTGAAGATGTACAACTTGAACGTTACGGTCATACTATTTGCCCGTTTTTACAACCGGTTATTTCAGGTGCTAAATTTTTCTTGACGGTTCCGTTATTACCGTACAAAATGGGAATTACTCCGCCCAACGAATGTGTTTACACATTAGGGCATTATCGCGTCGGAAATTGTGCGCCGTACATGCTTGATCCGTTACCGATTTCGGTTCGTGCTATCCTGTTCGAATCCGCTGCTGTCGGCGGTGCGGTTGCCCTGATTCCGTAACAGTAACTCAATTCAATTGCCTTAACTTAACCTTAACACAATTGATCGTAACAGTCTATTTTGTTATCGTTCTCGTAAGGGAAAATAGGGGAATCCTGATCCGGCGGTTGTGCTTCGCTTCACCGCCGGTTATGCATTTCACACCCCTAGCGGGGTTAAAATCGAAAAACAAAAATTCCACTGATATATTACAAAAGTTATTAAAATAGACAGTTACACTTTGGAATTAAAATGTTTGGCTTGTTAAGCCCAAAAGTGCCGGTAAACTAATCCCGCCAAGAAGGAACAGAATCGCCTGAATAAATGGATGTTCCAATAACGATTGGAATGCTCCGTCTTTGAGATTTTCCGTATCGATAATTGCTTTTTCGATTCTTTTACGTTGGTCATCATCCTGATTGAGATTACTACGGTAATTCAATTCCGCACGTTGTCGCTCGAGTAACCGTTGTTTGATCTTTGTCGATTCACGGCGGAGTTGATAAGCCGGTGCAAAAATCATAAATGTAACAACAGCAAAAATAAGGTAATAATAATTACTGCGGCCATAATTCTCAAGAATAGGTGAATAAGCAATACAAAGCAGAATTAACGGAATAATCGGATAAAGTACCAGTCCACTGGCTTTAGTGGTTAATCTTGCAATAAAATGAACTCCAACTAAATTGGCAACCTCTTTAATATCGACATTCCATTTTTTTTCAAATCTCGTACGACAATTATGAGACCATCCTAATTCTTTTATACCCGATTCGTCATCGCCAAGATTATTGTCTATTTTTTTGATAAAACTTGTACAACATCTTGTCAATAGAACGGTTCCAAAAACAAGCCCTAAAAACAAAAAATGAGCCCAAAACTGAGTTATTGTTCCGAGATTATAGGAGATATTATCACGATAAGCAGCATGTAAATTCATCTTCCCGCCATCCGTAAGAAGCCAACGAATTGCCCCAAAAATGATAACTAATGCAACAAGATCAATTATCATACGAAAAAGTCTTTCGTTTTTCCATTCAACCCACATCGCTTCTACATTCAATGAGGAAGATTCGTGTTTGGGTTGTTCAGGTTTTGGTTGTTCAGGTTCTGACAGTGGTATTTCATTTAAGAACCCAAAATAAGATCGTTTCAGCCATTTCCAAAAAGCAAAGAAGAAAGACTCTCTACTTTCGTCTGATTGTGTTTTATTGGGTTCCAAAAAATAATGTTTTTCTACGTCAGAGAGAGCTTGGTGATGATTACTTTCGGCAATCCCCATAAGAATCAATGAAAGGAAAATCGTTATACTCCATAAAATGATTGGAGACCATCCGCTTACACCGGAAAACCAAAAATATGGTTCGGAATATTCAAAATGTGCGGATTGACAATACCATTTGATTAAGGAATGTGAAGATATAAAAAGAAAAACAACAACCAAAGTTACCAACGTAATAACAACACTTCCGGTTGGATAACTGCACACTTTCATAATTAACCGAATCAATGAAAGAATCGGTTTTTTAAGCCAATTGAGTACGAAAAGAAAAAGAATTACAATAACCAATACCGCAAAAATTGATATAAAATTTCCAGAACGGGAAGGAAAACAGGTAATACTGTCAGGATGAATTTTTTCGTTCTTGTTATTCAATATTTTGGGACTCAAATCAACCGGTCCATTCAAACCAATTTCAAAAAGCCGCGGAGATGATGGAACCAGTAAAGGATCATCAATTTTTCTAGAAGCAAATTGAGGTTTGTCCAAAGAACACTCTAATTTTTCCGAGAATGTTGTTGCTCCAAGAATGCCTTGAAATAATGCGGTTTGGTAAGAAAACCGAAATGGTAAAATTCCATGTTGATATTTTTCATGAAGTTGAAGTCCATGACTGGAACCAACAATAAGATTTTTAGTGTACACTAAATGTTGCGATTGCCACAACTCTGCATCCAAATCAGTTGTAAAAAAAATTGCATTGGGAAATGCGGGACGCAATATTTGCATCAAGAGTACTTTGTCGTAAACATCACTTCCCAAAATACCAATTGCCTGAAATTTTTTTCTGTTCGAATATTCCTCCAGACGCATTGTATCACGTAAACGAATCAAATAATCGTATTGATTATTCCCCTTAGGTGAATAGTTTTTCGAAGACAGCAATCGTTTTTGTAACGATAGATTATTTGTTTCGGACAAGGTATTTTGAAGTTTGTTCGTGTTTGAATTAGATTGGACAGCACCATCAAGCCCTCGCAAGTAAGTAAAACGACGAAAGTTTTTGTTATTAACTTTACTATCACGTTCAAAAATATGGCGGAATATTTTTGGAAGTGATCTGCCAAATAACGTATCATTTTCTGCAATCATCGCAATATTGTCTTTATCAAAATCAATACCCCGCCGCTGCAATTCCTGCGCCACTGTTTCCGCTACGAGTGAATCGGAACACGTTGGATAAAGCCAATTTCTTTCAAATCGGGAATTTTCGTAAGCAGGCCCAAATAAAGCAGAAAATCTCCCAACCGTTTGTCGGAACACTTCATAATTAAACTCATTTTTTGGTTTCAATAATTTGTTATCGCCATTCGCAGCGTCATTCGTATTCGAAATAAAATCAAGCGGTGCTGTTGCAAAAACATTGAAGAATGTCATTTTGGCATTACGAAAAGTTTCGATAGTAGAATTATGATCGTACGAATTGGTATTGCCGGATATTGCATTATCCTCCCTACACTTCAAGTTTCGATCCTTGTTTTTTGTTTCGATTATGCGGCTTTCCGGTTTTTTAAGAGCGGGATATGATGATACATATTTATGCCAAACCGAATTTTCATGTGCACTGTTTTCAAGTGTAATGGGGTTATTATTGGAAGATTCAATTTCTTGATAAATTGCCTTGAGTGTTGTCGAGCTCCATGGACCAAAAATATAAAACGGAACATTAACCCATTGATTTGTTCTTTCATTTTCGTTGCGTGAATCCTTCGCGGATTTCAGAAAACTGCTCAACCAAACATTTTGTTTTTCAGTATTGAATAAAGAACAAAAACAAAAAAGCAAGTTCATGATCGAAGGTGTATGCGCAATATCTTTTTGTAACGAATTTTTTAGTAACAGTTCATTTCTGAGTTCACTAATATTATAAATCGGTTTGGGCTTGGGGTCTGAAGCAAAATGTTCCTCCGAAATCCAAACAACAAGAATTCGATCAAAAGCTGACGGAAAAGCAGAACGCCGCCGTTCATCTGAATTGAGTTTGGAGAAAAATTCGTACGGAACCATGATTGCCTCAGAAGAATTTTTCGGTACAAACGGAAAGAACCCCAATTTTTCACCGTTTTCCGGTGCGTACCCTCCTGCTGCAAGAGCCGAAACAACCGCAACACGAAGACGTTGACGACGTTCTATGCGGTCACCAAACCATCCACTGGGATCCATCACTCCCATAAGAAGTAAAGACGATTCCGATTCTTTATCTGATTCTTTATCCGATTCTTTATCCGATTCTTTATTTTTGTCACGATCTTGACAAAACGTTTTCTTGAGTTTCTTATACTTTTCTTGTTTTACTTCTTCGGAACTGTTTAACAGAGAAAAAGTATCATACGGCTCAAACGGGTCTTGCCATGAACGTGCCGAAACTTTTTCTTCGGGAAATAACGAATTTAGCCCCGCATTTTTTTGATCATCCGGTCGTGAACTTTTGATTGAGGATTGGGACCACCAAACCCCGCCAACAACAAGAATAAAAAATAAACCAATATTTAACAACGCTTTAGAAGAAAAAAAACCTTCTTTCATAATTCTTTACAAGATAAAATAAGTTGATACGAAATAAGAAAATCAATAACACAATACATTATCTAACTATAATATATTTAAAGAAATAAAAAATAATTGATAATAGAAAATGTTGCATTTTTATGAAAAAAAAGTTTAGCGAATCGTTACAATTTATACAATTGATAAAATCAGATCGTAAGTAACCATTTGCTTAAAATATTGATCTTTGGGTAACAGATTTAATGCAGTAAACATCAACCGTTTTTTTTTCGGTTGGTGTTTATTTATCGGCAAAATGTTTTGTACCAAATATCATAACATAGAAGAGTCCAGAGGAACCAATTGGGTGTTGCGAGAATTTTTTGTTTAACTTTGGGAGTTAACCAAGGTTGATCATCGATTTGCCGGACAGCATCAAATAAACAACCGCCCGGAGCAAGCCACGAAAAAATCGGTTGACCAAAAGCAAGTTTGGGACGACACGTAAATTCTTCAGGAACATGTCGAGCTAATGCCTTTTTCAGAACTTGTTTGGGATTACCGTGAACGAATCGGACATCAACCCGAATATTCGAAACAACACGAATCAACCGTGAATCCTGAAACGGATTGTACATCTCAATTCCGTGATAATGGAACATCGAACACCAATACGTTGCAGTTGCAACCCCTTCACCTAAAAAACTAATCAACTGAGCACGAAGTAAACCGTAGGGATCATCGGCAGAACTCGACGGAACAAACATACGGTCAAGAATACTTCGACGATTACGCATCGCTTCAAGCATCCCATCACGCCCAAAAACCTCTTCAACACGATCAAAATCAGTAAATGCCGACATATTATTCTGCGGATGTTGCGGATAGTCTAAATCCGTAATATGATTTGCCAACCGAAGAATCGGGGCATAATAATTTTGCGGTTTGATTTGGTCAATCAGGTTTGCTGTGAAAGAACGAATTATTGGTACAGGAATTTTGCGTTGCCAAATTAACGCCGAAAGAATATCATCAGGAGAAGAGTTGCCAAAAATCCCATCAGCTCCTTCACCGCAAATTCCGGCTTCAAACCCTGCTTTTTTCATTCCTTCCGCAAGTGTTGCAAAATAAAACGACTGAACATGATTAGGCATTTCACCGGTTTTTGAGAAAATATCAGTCATTTCTTCCACACGTAACGGTTGTTGATTGACATTGAGGTGTTCTGTTCCGAGTTGTTGGGCAGCACTCATTGTGTAGTCAAAATCAGGTTTTGTGTACGGATGGTCAAGTACAACCGCCGCACTTTGAGGAGGTCGGCATGTTTCAAATTGTCGCCAGATTTGATTCCAATGAGCTTGTAGAATCATACTGTCCACTCCGCCGGAAAGAAGTACCGCCGAATTAGGTTTGCGCGAATACCAATCACGAAGTATTTCGTCAAGAACAAATTCTATTCGATCAACAGATTCTGTTTCATTAGTTTTATGTGTTTCGTCAAACATCGGCATTGTAAGGAGTTGCTGACGCTGCAACACGCCCGGCTTCCACAAAACCATTTCACCGGGAAGCAACCGAAAAATTCCGTCAAAAAGAGTACGATATCCCGGAACAATTCGGTACAAAAATAATGCCGGAAGCATCGATTCGTCCGGACGAAGCGGAAGACTGCTGCGGCGGGCAAGTGTTGCCAAATTACTTCCGAAACAAAAACCATTTACGATTGGAGCATAGTACGTATCGTAACTCCCGACAAGATGCCGATACAATAATACCGTTTTCCGAACAGAATCAACCAAAACAAGAGCAAAATTCCCCTCCAAACCGTCAACAGATAATGTTCCCGTTTCGAAATAAGAATTAAGAAGTTCCTGCGGTGTTTTACCGGTCAAAAGACCTTGAACCAATAAAGATGTTTCGTTTTGGGAAACAGAATCCATACAAGAATGAACTCCTTCCAAAGACAGGAGTTTATCGTCTGAAAAATGACCGAAAAAACCAATCATATATTTTATTCCTAATCGTTAAAGATTTTCAGTAGAATTTTTGTAAAGATATTGATTTACAAAATTGTAATATTTCCGTGGAATTGTATTTTTTGTGTAGGAATCATTTTAGGATTGAGTGATTGAAGTTTCAAGAGGGGGATTATTTTTAGTGAAGAGAGAATATATTCATCGTACATTAAAATTCGGTTTTAGTAATATATCAGTGGAATTTTTGTTTTTTTGAGATCACGAAACACATGAAATTTCACAAAAAAGTTTTTAAACACGAAATACACTAAATTTCACAAAATACACGAAAACTATCTAAAAAAAACGTTCGTATTGCGATATCGTGCCGTTGTTCTGAAATGAAAGCGACTGATAAAGAAATTGATCCTGGGGAAACTGCCAAGATTTCTTTCAAGTGGGACACAACCGGTGTTCGCGGTGTGAGGGGAAGCGATTTTACGGTTTTTTACACGGAAGAAGGACGGGAAGGATTACGTTCGTTTCCTCTTTCTGTCCGAGGAAATATTATTCCGCTTTTCGATTTCATACCGGAAAAATTAGAATTTACCGTCGGAAAATCGGAAACCAAAACGGTAAAACTTGTGCCAAGAAAAGAAGGACAGTCTGTTATTATACCAATTACACTTTAAAATTCGTTTTTAATTTTTTGTAATTTTTTAGATAAAAACGATAAATAAATTTTTTAAGTTATTTTTTTTTGAAATATGTTATCGTTTATTCCTGCATTTCGGTTAAAATATTTCGTAACATTTCGCCCCAACGGGGCAACC
>JAITIZ010000143.1 GCA_031279215.1 Planctomycetaceae bacterium | reverse complement strand
AGTCATTGTCAATACGAGGAGTACTATTCGTTGTATTGGCACTTTCACTTATGGGAACTTCTAAAAATTCAGATTTATTTTAAACACGGAATATACGGAAATTGAGAGAAAAGAATTTTTGTAATATATCAGTAGAATTTCCGTAATTATATTACAATTGTGCCGAGTAAATTTTTTTCCGTCCCGTTAGGAAGACCATGTTGGTAGAAAACTTTATGCACAATCCCTAATTCCTAAACTTGGGATTGTTTTATTACTTTTCTGTGTATAGAATAAAAAAGGGTTGCCAATCTGCAACCCAATAAATCTGTAACTATTCGGTAACGTATTACCAAGAAATACTTACACCAAGAAATACTTATCCAAGAAATACTTACAGAGTAGGCGACCAGACATCAGTTGCCAACCCGGTGATTATTTACCCGATGATAAACAATTAGGATTGCTGCTGAATAATTACATAAATTTTCAACAAAACAGCAAAAAACAAAAAAACTCGGAGCGGCATGGTGTCGGTTACCGGAGCAAAACAAGGTCTCCAAACACACAATGTCGCTACCGAGCCTATCGTTGCCGTTCAAGGTCTGCTGCCGGGCAGACCGGATCAAGACATTTTGAAACCCAAACCGCCAACCCTACTAAGCGGTCCCAACCCGGGTTTTTACGATCTCTTTTTCTTTAAAAACGACCACGATTTGAATCCATTATTTCAAAAGTTTCGATGTTGCCGATTTATCAATTTAATTCTGCTTTGACTCTGCATTAAACCTCAACTCTGCCAATCAATCTAACGGGATACAACTGCCGGAACAGGCGGTGAAACTGTTCCATGATGAATATGTTTTCTATGTTGGCAATGACAAATCCGGCATTGGGTTTTACAATTACAACTGTTGTGGGGAATTACCGCAACGGGTTGTTTTTCCAAGCCGGCTAATTTTTCCGTGTTTTTTTCTTTCATTATAAAACGGCTCCGTTTGAGTATTGCGGAATACATTAACTATTCCTTTTCCTTTTGAAATTTATTAAATTTATATAGTTAATGGTTTGAAAATCTAAACCGGCTTTCTTCAAAAACAACCGATTTACGTCTTTATCAAAAAACAATCGGTAAGTGATTTCGAGTTTACGGTAAACTACTTTGTTAGAGCCGGCAAACATTAAGTGTGAGTATTATGTACCATCTTGTTTGTTTCGTCAAGTAGGACATAAATAATTTTTTCAGAATTTTTTAAAATAATTAAAAAGTATTCAGACGGCTTTATATTTTAGGGTAAAATTTAGGTAATATTTCAGCAAAATTTTTTATTTTAAATTTTTTTGAGAGTTTTGTCTTTTCGCAAATTTCGTATTTCTCAAAAAAATAATCAACTGTTCGGCACAATTATCCATTCTTCCCGCCTTCCCTCCTTTTGGGATTTTGGTTTGCCGCCTCTTTTTTCAGTAACGCTTGACAGATTTTTTTCTTTTACTAAAATAAAATGAAGTTTTGTACAACAAACTCATATTCTAACAAAGTTCTAACAAAAAGAAAGGAATTTCACTATGAAAGTTTCTATTGTGTATTGGTCAGGAACCGGCAACACCGAAGCAATGGCAAAATTAATTCAGGAAGGAGCAGCATCTACTGGTGCAGAAGTTGTTCTCAAAGAAGTTGCTAAGGCCGGAGTGGATGATGTTACTGGAGTTGATGTTGCGTTTCTTGGTTGCCCGTCAATGGGAAGCGAGGAATTGGAAGATAGCGAATTTGAACCGTTTATTGCTTCTATTGAAGGTAAAGTCAACGGTAAAAAACTCGCATTATTTGGTTCCTATGGTTGGGGCGATGGGCAATGGATGCGTGATTGGGATGAACGAATGAAAAAAGCCGGTGCTGTACTGATTACCGAATCGTTGATCGTCAATGAAGCTCCATCCGATGACGACGCCCAAAAATGTATCTCTTTTGGAAAGTCAATTGCTTAGACAATACTTGACTTAACTTGACTTAGAATTAAGATAACCATTTTTTTTAATGATTACCTTATCAAAGCCGGAAAATAATAGATGTTTTTCCGGCTCTTTTTTTGTTTTTGTTGTTTGAATTGCTCTTGCAAGCAACGGGCGAATTTTCTATACTTTGCTGCTTATTTTATCTGAAGGCATGATTTCAAAATTTCGATGGAGTTATTTTTTCATGTGTTATCGATTTTTTATCGGCTGTTTTTTTGTTTTTGGTTTATTATATTTCTTTCATTGTTCGGTTGGGGCGCAGCAGGCGCAATCATCGGGTTCTGCTGCATTTACGCCGCCGGATATTGTTACGTCGAAACCGCTGCAACCCTTGGTTACTTCGCCCGCAACCCCTGATCAAACAGCAACCGATACAACCTCACCATTGGGACGACGGGTTCGTTCAAGGGACAGCGTACTTGGTGACCGCATTGCCAAAATCACAACGGATTTGGAAAAAATTCCTAAATCACATGATCAAATTTGGCGAGAATATGATATTACACCTTATACAAAAGGGCGTAATTTTCCGGCAACTGTTCAACCGGAACAAACAATTGTTGATTGGGTTTTGCGTCAGACAGGAATTAAAACATGGCATTCGCTGCCGTTTGGAATTTTAACGGCTGATTCTGAAAAACTTTATGTTTATCATACGAAAGAGGTTCAATTGGTTGTTGCGGATATTGTGGATCGTTTTGTCAATCCTCAATTTTTCAATGAATCATGTACAATTCGGATTATTTCGTTATCACGTCCTGATTGGATTGCGAAGGGGCATCAGTATTTACGTCCGATGTGGATTGCCAGTCCGGGGATTCAGGGTTGGATTTTAGAACGTGAAGGAGCTCAAGCATTGCTTCAGGAGCTGGCGCACCGAACTGATTTTAAAGAGATTGCTCCGCCCCAATTCCTGATACCAAACGGAATTGCCCATAATGTTGTTTCCAAGAAGCAGAGAACCTATCTTCGGGATGTACAGGTTAATTCCGCAACACTCAATGGTTATGCGGAAGATCGGGTTACGATTGATGAAGGTTTTGGTGTTTCGTTTGTGCCGCTTTCTTTTCTGGACGGTTTGGATATTGCGGCGACAATTAAATTGGATATTATCCAAATTGAAAAAATGATTCCGTTAATGATTGACGCCCCCACCGCAACTAATCCGCGTCAACGAATTCAAATTGAAGCGCCTCAAGTTGCATGTTTTAAGTTGGATGAAATGATTCGTTGGCCCAAAAATAAAATATTACTCTTGGATTTAGGAACAATTCCGCTTCCAAACAGTTCCGAACAAGCGGAAGCGCAAAACTTTTTTTCCGGTTTGGCAAAAAATATCACACCGTCCAGTCGAGCCAATGTTTTATTGTTTATTGAATGTGTTACGAACAACAATGTTGTGGTACCGGTTTTACCGAGTTCGTCCTCCAATACGGGGGCGTCTTCATCGGTGAATAGTCAGCCAAGTACTTCAGTAACCGCTCCCAACAGATTAGGAACGACAATTGGTGCCAATTCTTCTTATTGGCAAGGTATTCGTTGAGGGGCATTGTCTAACACCTGAATTGGTGTAAACTGTGTAAACTCAATTAATTAATCAATTAATCAATCAATCAATCAAAAACGGGGCGTGGCGCAGTCTGGCTAGCGCGCCTGCTTTGGGAGCAGGAAGTCGCAGGTTCAAATCCTGTCGCCCCGATTCAAAAAAATCCTTGAAAAACAAGTTTTTCAAGGATTTTTTTCTAGTATTCACAGGGTGGTGTGTTCATTGAGGTAAACCCAAGGTAGGCAACCATAGGTGAAAGCCGTGGGTGAAAGTCCTTCAGCGAAAGGCCGCCTACCTCTTAAATCGGGACCACTATAAATTTCAAATATTTTTCAAACATTCAAAAAACTACCAATTTATTACGGGATACAGTATAGATTACAGTATAGATTACATTTTTTTTATTTTTACATTCTTTGTTTTTTTCCTATGGATCATGCTGAACGCACTCGACAACTTGAAAAACGACCGGTTGGCCGATTACTTTGGGAGTTTTCTGTTCCGGCTATTGCCGCAACCGTTATTAACGCTTCTCATAGTATTATCAACCGAATATTCGTTGGTCAAACGATTGGTGAAGTCGGTATTGCCGCTGTTACGGTAACACTGCCTATGATGACAATCATGCTTGCAGTAGGAATGACCATCGGTATTGGTTCCAATACCTTGATTTCTATTCGACTTGGCGAAAAGAAAAATGAAGAAGCAGAACGGATTGTTGGTCAAGCATTGTTGCTTTTCGGTCTTATGGCAATTGGTTTTATGGTTTTTGGTCTGCTGTTTCAGGAACCGTTGTTGCGGCTTTTCGGAACAACCGAAAGAGTAATGCCTTACGCCAAAGAATATTTGTCTGTCATGGTCTGCGGTGCATTCTTTCACGAAATCTCTTACGGAGTTAACGGTTTTCTACGGAGTGAAGGTAAACCGCGAACCGCCATGATGACAACCTTGATTATGGCATTTCTAAATATTTTTTTCGATTGGTTGTTTCTGTGTGTGTTACGAACCGGTATTTGGGGAGCAGCATTCGCAACAATTCTTGCACAAATTTGTTCAACCAGTTGGGTGTTCTGGCATTACATCTCCGGTAATACCTTGTTACGTTGGCGTCTAAAAAATATTCGTTGGGATTTTGAGTTGTCCCGTCAAGTTTTCCTACTTGGTATGCCGCCGTTTATCATGCAGTCTATTGCTTGTGTTCTTCAGGCAATTCAAATGCGTCAGATTTTCTATTACGGTAATCTTTATGGTATGGCTCATCATATTGAGAATGGCGGAGATTTGGCGGTTGGGGCGTTTGGGATTGTGTTTGTTGTTTCGATGGCGGTGTTTCTTCCAATTCTCGGTTTGAATCAGGGGGTACAACCAATTGTCGGATACAATATAGGAGCAAGACATTTTGACCGTGTTGCCAAAACTCTCCGGTTAGCACTTGGTTCCGTAATAACATTTACCTTAATTTGTTCTATTGCATTGTTTGTTTTCCCGGAAATATTGCTTCGCCCATTTGCCGGTCTCGAAGGCGGAACCGATTTACTCAAACTTGGTTGCCGTGCTGCCCGTATTTTCGTACTAATGCTCCCGGCTGCCGGAATTGTTATTGTGATGGCGGGTTATTTTCAATCAAACGGCACACCCAAACTCGCTATCGCCATAACACTAATTCGACAAGTCGTTTTGTTTGTACCATTGATTCTTATTTTACCGCACTATTTTGGTTTAGACGGAATCTGGTTTGCAATTCCGATTTGTGATTTTGGTTCCTTCGTTTTCGTTGCCATCTTGCTCCAACGCGAATTGAAAAAACTTCGGCAACTTATAACTTAATAACCTAATTTTTGTAATTCACTCCAATCACTGACGCCCCCAAAATAGGAAATAATCACAAAAATTCCATTGAAATATTACAAGATAGAAAAATTCACAAAACTACTTGACAGAGAACTTGCATCGTTCTTTATTTCCTGTAAAATACCAAAATTAAAAATAAAAATGCTATTTTACTAGAATTTTTATTTGAACCGTATCGTACCTGAACGGAATACAACTCCAATTGCCAATGTAAATTCCGGTTTATTGTGAATTTGTTGTTCCGGCAATATTTTTTTATTAATTTATTTTTTATTTACGCCCATGATTTTAGAACAAAATATCTTACCGTTTTTTGAATGGCTTCCTATTGCCGTATTGGACTGGATTAAGGCGGTTGCTGTTTTACTTATCGCAGCTCTCATTTTTGGAGCGTTATTTTCTATTATCCGGTATGGTTTTTCTGGATTTTTGGTTCCTTTTTACCGTGCGGTAGAACGCGGAATTGAAAATTTTACATCGCTCTCGTTTGCCCGTACATGGGCCATTGCCCGATTAACGATTAAAGAATCAATTCGGCGGCGGGTTTTGTTTGTTTTTGCGTTGTTTATGGTTTTGCTGTTGTTTGCGGGTTGGTTTCTCGACCCAAACAGCGAAGACCCCGCAAAACTTTACATGTCCTTCGTCATGGGAGCAACAACTATTTTGGTATTGCTTCTTTCATTGTTCCTAAGTTCGTTTAGTCTTCCCACCGATTTCAAGACGAAAACAATTTATTCGGTTGTTACCAAACCGGTTCGCAGTAGTGAACTGGTATTCGGACGTGTTCTTGGTATCGGTCTTATCGGAACGATTATTCTGGTATTGATGGGTTTTACCAGTTATCTTTTTGTAACCAACGGCTTACAACATACGCATATTCTTACCGAAAAAGAAGATTTAACCCCGGTCTCCATCGAAGCAGGAACAACAACCGATGACCCTAAACGAATTATTTTTCGCGGTGAAACACGTCTTACCAATGGTCATAAACATCCTGTTATTGTGTTTGCTGATGGAACAGTAAGTGTCGGCATCGTCAATGGTCATACCCATCTTGTTACTCAGGAAAAAGTTGGCGATCAGACCCGTTACACGGTTCACGCTTCGCAGGGAACACTTCAGGCACGGGTTCCGGTTTATGCAAAACTTGATTTTCGCGGTGCTGACGGTTTGGATAAAAACAAAGGAATCAATGTCGGTCATGAATGGGAATACCGTTCTTACATTGGCGGTAGTACAAAACTTTCCGAAGGCAGTTACGAAGAAGCCGCTATCTTTTCTTTTGACGGGATTCGTGAAGAGATGTTTCCCAAAGAGCAATTTCGGGATGGTTTGCCGGTTGAGATGACGTTAGGTGTTTTCCGAACACACAAAGGCGATATTGAAAAACGTGTTACCGGCAGTTTGGCGGTTCGTAATCCGGTAACAGGATTACGGGTTGATGTGATGACATTCAGTACCGAAGAATTTATCACCAAAGCTCTGATAATTCCCTGGACTTTCGATGGTACTCCGCAAATTATTCAACGACGCGGACGAATCCCTACCGGAGCTGCCTACGCCTTCCCAGACGACGAAACCATCCGAAAAGAAAAAAATGATCCCAAATTCGTCGAACATAATGAATTTGATTTTTATAAAGATATTGTTGCGGATGGGCGTTTTGAAATTTGGCTGCAATGTATTGATAATCAACAATATATTGGAGTTGCTCAAGCGGATTTGTATCTTCGGGCGAATGACGGTTCGGTGGAGTTAAATTTTGTTAAGGGTTATTTTGGTATTTGGATGCAGATGTTGTTGGTGATTTTGTTTGGGGTGTTATTTAGTACGTTTTTAAGCGGGGCGGTTGCAATGATTTCAACAATCGGGATTATGATTGCCGGTTTTTCCAAAACGTTTATGATTGAAATTGGTTTGAACAAAGTTCTTGGCGGAGGACCGTTTGAATCATTTTACCGGCTTATTATTCAACAAAATATGGTTGTTGATTTACCAACCAGTTTTTCAACTTCGTTTATTAAAGCGGCGGATAACGTTTTTGGTTTTTTTCTGACGTTGATTGGTCAGGCAGTACCGCCGCTTTCCGAATATGCGGTGTATGATACGGCGGTTGTTTCAGGATTTGATATTCCGTCAAGTTGGCTCTTGAATCATGGAGTAATGACATTAGCCTACGCCATTCCAATTTTCATTGTTGCTTATCTGATTCTCAGTAATCGTGAAGTCGCAAAATAAGTCAATTAACAAGGGTCTGTTCCCATTTTGTCATTTTCAGTAACAATCCTATTATTTATCATCAGGTAAATACTTATAAGGCAGGTAACCGTAGGTAAAATCCTACTTTATGTATGATTGCCTATCCTGTGAATTTCCTGATAATACACTACTGAATAAGTATCCTATTTTTACATTTTCCATTCTTTCCATTATGCATCGTGTTGTTGTTACGGGTTATGGACTGGTTACTCCTCTTGGTTTTAACGCCGAGGAGGTATGGAAAAAAATTTGTCAGGGTATTTCCGGGATTCGCCGAACATCAATACCGCCGCTTGAAGGAATGAAGTCGTTGATAACCGGTGAATGCCGTGACTTTTCAACAGAAGGATATTTTCCGAAACACGACGCAAAACGTTTAGAACGTTTTGTTCAATATGCTTTGGCGGCATCTATTGATGCTGTTAAAAAATCCGGTCTTGATTTTTCAATTGAAGATCGAGATCGTTGTGCTGTTGTGATTGGCAGCGGTGTTGGCGGACTTAGTGAAATTGAACACCAACATCTTCGGCTTATTCAAAAAGGTCCTTCAAAAATTTCTCCATTCACTATTCCCAAAATTATGCCTAATTCGGCATCGGGTAATGTTTCTATTTATTATGGTTTGACGGGACCTTCGTATGCTGTTGCAACTGCATGTGCTACATCAATTAACGCCTTAACCGATGCCATGAAAATGATCCGTTATGGGGAGATGGATATTGTTCTTGCGGGCGGGAGTGAAGCGGCGGCCACTTCATTGGGGCTAGCAGGTTTCAATGCCATGCGGGCGTTGTCGGAACGCAACGACGAACCGGAACAGGCAAGCCGTCCTTTTGATCGTGATCGTGATGGTTTTGTACTTTCTGATGGTTGTGGGATTCTCGTATTGGAATCATTGGAACATGCCCAAAAAAGAAAAGCCGAAATTCTTGGTGAAGTTCTTGGAACCGGTCTGACTTCCGACGGAACACATATTACGCAACCGGATGAAGACGGAACCGGAGCCATGAAAGCAATTCTAAAATCACTCAACGATGCCGGAATTAACCGAGACGAAATCGATTACATCAATGCACACGGAACTGCAACAATTTTAGGTGATATTGCCGAAACCCGTTCAATTAAACGAGCCTTCGGCGATGATGCCTACAAAATTCCGATTTCCAGTACAAAAAGTCAAATTGGTCATCTTCTTGGCGGAAGCGGGGCAGTGGAAACGATTTTTTGTCTTCAATCGATTCGTGATGGAGTTATCCCGCCGACAATCAATCTCGAAAATCCTGATCCGGAATGTGATCTTGATTTTACTCCGCTTACCGCACGGGAATGTAAAATCTCAACCGTGTTGTCCAACAGTTTCGGGTTCGGCGGGCATAACGCTTGTATTATTGTTTCGCGGTTGAGGTAATATTTAGATTTATCCGCAGATCACGCAGATGTTCGCAGATTATTTTTAAACACAGAATAGGCGGAAATTTAGAGAAAATGTAATATATCAGTGGAATTTTTGTTTTTCGATCTTAACCCCGCTAGGGGTGTGAAATGCATAACCGTAGGTGTAGCGCAGCGCACCGGATCGAACACATTTTTGGTACACAAAAAAACGAATGGGAGACGAAGTTCTGAGAACGATTGGACTGAAACGTGCAAAATTCTGGATTGGAATGCGAAATCTGGTCAGGAACATGTGTCGTCTGGTGACACTGAAGCGTCTGAAAATAGGGGGAAAACCCCAAAAATGCTGCCGATTCGCTATAAAATCAATAAAAAATACCCGCTAGAATTGGGAATCTTACCCGCTCGACTCAAAAAAATGACGGAAAAAATCACGAACCTAAACTGCTGCGTAAGAATTTGCGTTTTTAGAAGTTCCCATAAATTGCTATTTACACAACCGGCAAAATCACTATACTTCACCGATTTTTGGAAACATTTAAGGATTTATAGTTAATGCCTGCCCCGTAGGCGGGTCGAAAAGATTTTTGCTGCAGCCTTGAACGGTATTGGATATTGTGAATAATAGTGAATATAAACAAATGAGTATAGACAGACTATTCACCTTTCACCCCCTTTAGAATTTTATGGCTACTACTACATTAGATGATTTTGATTTAGACGACTTAGATTTAGACGCAATTGATCTGAACCGTTTAGATACGGATATTTTATCTTTTTTAGAATCGGAATATCCCGGTGATAAGATAATTTTGCCGCCTGCTACAGATGTATTTGCTGTGGCTAACTGGTTTATAGAAAAAGCGGATAAGGAACGTAGAGCACTGACGCTTTCGCGGCTGCAATCCCTGTCCTATCTTGCTTACGGTTGGTTCCTTGTTTATTCCGAGGGTACGCCGTTATTTGATGCAGACATAATAGCGACCCCGCAGGATTTGATTATTCCGGTTCTTAGAAGGAAGTTCCGTGAGTGTGCCGGTAGGTTTATTAATAAATATGCGGAGGTTTTTCAGGACGACAAAGAAGAAGTTCTGCGGCACTCGATTCAAACTTCCGATAAAAGAGAGTTGATCGAAAGCATACTAGAGGAAGTATGGGACGCTTATTCCAGATGGTCGTGGACTCGATTAAAATTATTTATTTATCGTAATAAATCACCGTTAGGGAAGATATGCGATATTAGTTTGGAGCTGGAGCGGTTTCCGTTTTGTGTGCGTCTTACGCCGGAAATACTGCGCGGTTATTTCACGGCTTTACTTGAGGAATACAACTATCAAGCAGAATACGAGGAGAGCGATGGCGAAGACGACGAAGAAGATGGTGAAGAAGACGACGAAGAAATCGGTGAGGAACCCTGCGAAGAAGGTGCCAGTGGAAGAGCCGATGGAATCGCTGACACCTTCCGAGGTTGCCCATGAAGTGGAGCAGTGTGAGGCAGAAGATCAGCGGAATCGCGACGACCAATCTTTTCTAGGCTATTTAAGAGCGGATATTAGGAGACGTCGAAGAGAACTGGACAAGGAGCGGAAAAGGGGCGAGCATGAGCGCGAAGAGTATAAAAAAGAGACGAAGGAAGCAAGGGAAGAACACAGAGAAGAGATGAGACAGGAACGGGAAAAACACAAAGCAGAGTTGACGGAAATTAGTACAATCAGTCGCTCACACGCGATTGAAGTTATGAGGCTTACAGGGGAAGTAAAGAATCGTGAAGATAAACTACATACGCATACTTTTGTCCGTATTCTTGAAATAGTCTGTATGGCACTGTTGACATTGTCTGGAACAGTATATCTTTTTTTTAGTGAGTTGGAGGTTCTTAATAAAATAGTTCTAACACAAATAATACTCGTTGCTGCAGGTCTTGTCGGTCTTTTAATTGCCGTCGGTCTTTTATGTTGGGAGAGACTGGGCTTATTCAATAAAAGCAACAAGAAAGGTAACGAAAATGTTACAGCACAGTAAATTCTAACAAATTCATGCCGTAACCTATCTTTTCGGCAGGATTCATTAGGCGTGTATAATACGGGGCATGTCTTAATACTGCTGTAATCATTTTTTTTTCGTACCTTTATTGTTATGGCGAAGTTCTCAAAACAATATTTTGACCGTTGCCATTTTTTCCGATTTTTTTCT
>JAITIZ010000135.1 GCA_031279215.1 Planctomycetaceae bacterium | reverse complement strand
GCCCTTTCAGGGCGTTGGGATGGGAGGGGGAACTTAAACCCACCCCGTTGGGGCGGGCTATAATACTAACGCCCCTAGCGGGGCTAATATAAAAAATAAAAATTCCACTGATAGATTACATTTTTTGTATTTCTTGTCTATTGTTTGTTTCGTTATTTTGTACTCTCAGAAAATAATCCTTGAAAATCCACGAAGATCGAATCTCTGCGAAAATCGGTGGACGAAAATCTGCGTAAATCTGCGCAATCTGCGGACCAAAATAAATGACTAGACAATTACTTAAATATCTGGAAAATAAATTGATAATAATATATCTTGTTTTTTGGGTTAGGAATGGATACAATTTTTAGAGTGTATTTTATTTTTTGACGATTCAATGTGTGTTTTAACGTAATAATCCCAACATGAAAATATCAATATTTGTTATTCGAAGTGCTATTATTGCGGCATTGGGCGGATTTCTTTTTGGGTTTGATACGGCGGTTATTTCGGGAACGGTGGACTCCTTGAAAATAGTCTTCCAACTCGATGATTGGTGGTTGGGTTTCACGGTTGCCGGTGCGTTGTTCGGAACAATTCTTGGTGCCGGAATTGCCCAGTTGCCTTCCAATTACTGGGGACGAAAACCCACTCTTATTATTTTGGCTGTTTTTTACTTCGTTTCTGCAATCGGTAGTGCGTTTCCTGATTGGCATGGTTATTTGAACAGCCCTTGGAATTGGTATTCTTTTCTGTTTTTCCGATTTCTTGGCGGTATTGCTGTCGGCGGTGCTTCTGTTGTTTCACCGCTTTACACCGCCGAAATCTCGCCTGCCAAAACACGCGGAACTCTTGTTGCAATTACTCAATTTAATATTGTTCTAGGTATTCTGGTTGCCTTCTTTTCAAATTTCATTATTGCCGGAATGAATTACGGTGATGCGGAATGGCGTTGGATGTTCGGTGTTGAAGCAATTCCGGCGGCTTTTTTCTTTGTTCTGCTGTTTTTTGTTCCAGAAAGCCCGCGATGGCTGATCGGTCAGAACCGCATCAATCAGGCAAAACCTATTCTCGACGCTCTCGGAACCGATTCGGGAAATACCGAAACAGAAATCCAGATTATTCAAAACGCTATCAAAGAAGAATCCGCACACGGAAAAGAAATCTTTTTTTGCCGTCAATTGTGTTTCCCAATCTTTCTGGCAATTTGTATGGCAGCGTTTAACCAACTTTCAGGAATCAACGCCATTCTTTATTACGCTCCCAAAGTGTTTACAATTGCCGGAGCCGGTAAAGAGTTGTCTATGTTTTTTCCGGTTATCATTGGTTTAACCAATCTGGTATTTACTGTAACGGCAATGTTTGTGATTGACCGGTTCGGGCGGCGAAAGTTAATGTTAATCGGTTCGCTCGGTTACATTTTAAGTCTTTGTGTTGTTGCCGGAGCATTTATTGTTTTTGCGGAGGAGTTCAATATCTCCATCAAACAGGTTGCTTTCACCGAAGCAACCGAAAAACTCGAAAAAATTCAAATAATGTACGACAATACCGTTTCACCGGACGAAAAACAATTTTTCGCAAAAGAATTGGAAAAAGCAAAATTAGTCTTGAATCAAGCAGGCGACGAATTAGATCATGAAATTTGGAAAGATGTTCCTCCAGGGTATCTTTCACTCAGGGGTGATGTTGTTCCGATGGCGGGAATTTTAATTGTTCTTGGCGGTTTGATGTTGTTTATTGCCTCTCACGCTTTTGGTCAAGGAGCGTGTATTTGGGTTTTTATCGGAGAAATTTTTCCCAATAAAGTTCGCGCTCAAGGTCAAGCACTCGGTTCGTTTGTCCACTGGATTCTTGCAGCAATAATCACACAATTATTTCCGCCGTTGCTTGCTTTATTTGGAGCGGTGAGTATTTTCCTGATCTTTGCCGGAATGATGTTTTTACAACTCCTTTGGGTCATTTTCGTAATGCCGGAAACAAAACAGGTTCCGCTTGAAGAAATGCAAAAAATCCTTAAAATTACGGAAAAAAAATGAGAACCCAATTCATTTATAAAATATCGGTACTATTTCAAGCGGAATTTTTTTGAGAATACAAAACAAACAAAATAATGAAACAAACGAAAATGAACCGGTTAAATACACGGGATTTGTGTTTCATAATTTTTTAAAAAAGTCTGCGAAAATCTACGTAATCTACGGACTATTTGAACAGCGTGTTTGAACAGTTACGTTTTTAATCATTTCAAAATTAGAATGAAAAATTCAGATTCTATTCTTCAAACAACACCTCTTTATCCGTTTCGGTTTAAGCCGATTTACAAAAATTATCTTTGGGGCGGTCATCGGTTCCGTGATTTGTTTCACCGTTCGATTCCCGCCGAAAACGATAATAATGTTATTGCGGAATCATGGGAAATCAGTGATCATCCTGGCGGAGTTAGTGTGATCCAAAACGGTTTGCTTTGCGGTTTTACGTTACGGGATGTTCTTTTGAGTCATCCGCGTGAACTGTTTGGAACCGATTATATCAATCCGAATATTTTGCCAAAACGTTTTCCGCTTCTTTTAAAATATCTTGATGCAGCTCAACCGTTGTCTCTTCAGGTTCATCCAGACGATATTTTTGCGCAAGAAAAGAAGTTGGGAGACTTGGGCAAGACGGAAGCTTGGATTGTTGTTGATGCCGAACCGAACAGCATCCTCTGGATCGGAACCCGTCAACCTTATACGGCAAAAGAACAAGAACAACTTATTAGAAACGGTAATTGGGAATCATTGTTAAATCCAATCTCTGTTCAAACCGGTGATTGTTTTTTTATTCCTCCCGGTACACTGCACGCATTGGGAGCCGGAGTTCTCGTTGCGGAAATCCAGACGTCAAGCGATATTACGTTCCGCCTATTCGACTGGAACCGCCTCGACAATAAAGGAAAATCACGCGAGTTGAAAATCGAAGAAGGAATTTGTGTGTTACGAAATCCGGGACTGCCTGTTACCGCCCAACAACCTGTTAAAACAGGAGATATTCACTGTGAACAACTTCTTATTGATACAAATTTTGCCATCAACCGTTGGACATTGAACGAACCAAACATCTGGTATAATGATTCACGTTGTCATCTTTGGACGGTTTTAGAAGGAACGCTGGTTGTTTCGTTTGTTGCGGGACGGAGAACCGGTACAAAAAATCCCGAACGTGAACCCGATCCCGATGTCATTGAAATACTACAACAAGGTGATTCTATTCTCATTCCGGCAGTGTGCCGACTCCTTCATTGTATTCCCGAAAACGATTGCCGTACAGTATTCCTCGATGTTTTGTAACAGTCTATTTTATTAACGGCTACATAATTGAAATCGTCCGCAGATGACGCAGATTTTCGCAGATTATTTTAAAAAGGGGGGTGAAAATAATTTTTTGGTAATATTTCAGCGGAATTTTTGTTTTTCGCTCTTAACCCCGCTAGGGGTGTGAAATGCATAACCGGCGGTGAAGCGAAGCGCAACCGCCGGAACAGGAACTCTCCCGTTTTCCAAAGCCCTGCAAGGGATCCCTGCAAGGGCGAGATAATGATTGCTGTGGCTGATAATCTCGCCCCATGCGGGGCTTTGGAAAAGGAGAGGAGGTTCTGATCCGTAGGTTGCGCTTCGCTTAACCTACGGTTATGCACATCTCGTCCCTGCGGGACTAATAAAACATAATAGATTAAGGAAATTCCACGAAAATAGAACCAAAAAAATTATTCCACTGATATATTACCTATTTTTTGTATTTTTTGTCTATTCTTCCTTTGTTTGTTTCGTTATTTCCTACTCTTAAAAAAGAATCCTCGAAAATCCACAAAGATCGAATATCGGTGAAAATCGCCGGACGAAAATCTGCGTAAATCTGCGCAATCTGCGGACCAAAATAGACAATGACGATGTTTTTTGTTAAACCTAAATAATGAAACGTGCCGCAAACAACAATAGGAACAATAGAAGTAACAGTCTCGTTAGTTCCTGCTGATTTTGTATTAAAAATCTTTGACAAACTGTCATTTCCCCAAAAACGTAAAATCAACAGGAACTATTTATACGGTATCTTGTCATAAATCGGTCATTTTAGAACCACAGGTGTCTTGTCCGCAATAATAAAATAACATTTCGCCATCATACTGGCGAGACGCCTGCGATCTTCCAGACGATTAGAACCCAATGGGACAAAAGATATTGTCCCTATCTTGACGTAGTATTGAGAAATAGTAAAATCATTGACTATTATTAATTTGTGGAAATGGCGGAATTGGCAAATGCGTCAGGTTAGAGGACTCTGGTTGGGGCAACTTATGTGGAAGTTCAAATCCTCTTCCCGCACCTTTTAAATTAAGTTAAATTAAGAAATAAAATCAGGATAGGAAATACTTCTCTTTTTGTTTCCTATCGTCTATCGCCGTAACATACATCTATATAAATTGGTTAAAAAAATTGTAATACATCAGTGGAATTTTCGATTGTTTTTTATAAGTACCTAATTCAAAATAGTTTACATCAAATTTAACGCCCGAAACTTTGAAATTACGTGTGTTCTTAACTGATTATTACATACACTGCATCCTGTTAATAAAATAGTCTTTTCGTAATATATCAGTGGAATTTTTGTATGAAACACCGAAAAAGCAACAATTCAAAGGTAGGCCATGTTTCGCCGAAGGGCTTTCACCCGCCATTGCGTCGGCGATAGCCGACTTGACCTTGTTTACAGACAGAAATGGGAAAATCAGCTCAATCGTTGCGACTGTGGGTAAAAATCCTTCGGCGAAAGGCTTTCACCTACGGCTTTCACCCACGGTTTTTACCTACGGTCGCCTACCTTAAACTTATCTTTTAACAAAAATTCCACTGATATATTACAAAAAATTCTTCTCTTTATTTGTTTGCGTTCAAATTCCAAAACACCATCCAAAACACTAATCTCAAAACACCAATTTTTTATCACCCTCATTCACAAAACATTACACAAATTTTGTGTGAATTGTGTTTATTATATTTACGGAGTCTTTTAAAACACTTTTAACAATACTCACACTATGAAAAAATTATCTCCAGTTGTTCGTGTCAATGAAGATCGTTGTGTCAGTTGCAATGTCTGTATTCGTGTTTGTCCGGTGAGGTACTGCAATGACGGCAGTAACGGGCGGAGTATCAATCTGAATCACGATTTATGTATTGGTTGTGGTTCTTGTATTCGGGCGTGTTCGCATGGTGCGCGGGAAATTATCGATGATATGGAGCGATTTCTAAGCGACTTGCATCGCGGAATTAAAATGATTGCGATTGTTGCGCCGGCGATTGCCGCTAATTTTCCTGAACGTTATTTCCAATTCAACACTTGGCTCCGTTCACTTGGAATCAAAGCGGTTTTTGATGTTAGTTTTGGTGCGGAATTGACGGTTAAGTCTTACCTGGAATACATCAAGGCCAAAAATCCCGAACTCGTCATCGCGCAACCGTGTCCGGCAATCGTAACCTATATTCAAATTTACCGACCGGAATTGATTCCGTATCTGGCTCCGGCGCACAGCCCAATGCTTCACACTATTCGGATGATTCGCGAATTTTATACGCAATTTGCCGATCATAAAATTGTTGTGATTTCGCCTTGTATTGCCAAAAAGCGTGAATTTGAGGAGACGCAACTTGGTGATTACAATGTTACAATGGCAAGGCTGGACGATTATTTGAAGGAGCGAAAAATTGATCTTGGTCAATTTGAGCCGACAGATTACGATAATCCGGCAGCGGAACGGGCGGTTTTGTTTTCCACGCCGGGCGGTCTCATGCGAACAGCAATGCGTGATGTTACAGGAATTGAAGAAAATATTCGGAAAATTGAAGGTCCCGGAGTTTATCATTATCTGGATCATTTGGACGCTTCGCGAAAAGCCAAAACTAATCCGCTTTTGATTGACTGTTTGAACTGTGAATTTGGTTGTAACGCCGGTACCGGCACAACGTATACACGGAATAGAGTGCCGTCACAAGACGAGTTGGAGTCGCTGGTGGAACAACGGAGCAACACGTTACGCGAACTCTACCAAGAAGAGCAGGAAAAATACCAATCCGATGATCATTACGAAGTTCTTCATCAACAGATTGATGCTTATTGGAAGCCGTCAATTTACAATCGGCGTTATCAGAATCTTCGGGAAAACAACTCGATAAGGCAACCGACAACACCGCAACGTGATCGGATTTATGTGGAATCTCTTCTTAAAGAATATGATACAGATATTTTCGATTGCGGTGCGTGCGGTTATCATTCGTGTCAAGAGATGGCCACGGCGTTGTACAATGGGTTATCGCGTCCGGATTTGTGTTTCCACAAGCAGCAGAATGAACTGAGGAAAAGTGAAGAGGGAGCAAAAACACAATCGGAAAAACAAGAGAAATTTACATCGGCGTTTTTTCGGGAGATAGAAGGAATGGTCAAACAGGTCAATGAAACTGCTCGATTAATGCGTGAAATCAATGTAGGATCGGGAGAAATTGCTGATGTGATTGATGTTGTTTCCAAGATTGCGCGGCAGACGAATTTGTTGGCTCTCAACGCTTCAATTGAAGCAGCGCGTGCGGGCAAGGCCGGAGCAGGGTTTTCGGTGGTTGCTGATGAGGTTCGTAAGTTGGCGAAGTCGTCCAATGAAGCGGCAACCCGAATCAGTGAATTGGTTGGCGAGTCAAGTGGAAAAATCGCGGTCGGAACGGATTTGACTCAAAAACTTGAAGCGGAACTCCTTCAAATTATGGAAGAAGCCCGATCCGCAATGTTGGACAACCTTGAAGCGACAACAAAATTACAACATCTTGTTGAACAACAACAACCTTTGGTCGAACACGAAAAGAAATTTTGTTTGGTTAAGAAACAGGAGAGCAATCCCTAACATGAAAAACATTGATTATTTCCCATTTTTGGGGCATCAGTGATTGGAATGAATCATAAAAATTTCCGTTCGTTATAGGGGCAAGTCGGCGAGTATGACGACGCAACCGTAGGGAAAGCCCTTCAGCGAAAGGCTCTCACCTACGGTTGCCTACCTTCCGAAAACGTAATGGAAATATAAAAACAACCAATTGATAACAGAATTGAGTATAATGACTTTTTCAGTATTAAAAACTGGAACGGTAATTAGTCCAGATTCAATACTTCACCGTCCATACAATCGGCTAACTTTAGGAGAGTTTTTTTGTCGGTTGTAGTTCCGATGGGTTCACTATTTCTCAAGGCGTGGACAGAACCATCAACAAACAGAAACTGACAAATTCCCGGATGCCAGCTTCCAAAACCTCCAGTTGCTCCGGCTGAGTTTTCCCGATCCGCCGGGCTACGGGCAAGCGGTATAAGAGTTCCTGAATTGATGAAACTACGTGATATCCAACCATCTCCCCAAGTGATGATACCTTCAGGAGAATGAGAATATCCGACATCCTGAGCATACCCATTAGGTTCGTTACCGGCATCGGATTGTCCTCGCCATTTTCGGAAATTATTTTGATGAATATGTTTTTCACCAAAAATTACTGTATTACTTGTTCCATCAATTACTCGCGAAAATGTGTCTCTTGGAATCCAGGTAGAATAATTACTCGGTACTTTATAAAGAGGTGGTCGCATAGCACTACGGCAATAATCCATCGCGGCAATTGTGTTAGGATTTTGTGGTTTGGCACCAAAAAAGTGTGGATTGAGATTAATTGTACCTCCCCATAGTGTGTCAGCTATTTCTTGTGGATAACAAAAAACGACCATAGAGTAATCTCCCCGTGGACCATTACAACTGTAAGCATCAGTTGTAGAACCATAGGTTCCGACAAAAATTCCGTCTTTTTCACCAGGTGCTCGCCGTGTTGGACAACGCCAGCAGGGAATGGAAAAAAGGGAATTAATTTCAGATTCAGTTAATCGTCGTGTTACGGCGGCTCCTGTATATCCCCAAAACTCATTGTCCAATGCATCTGCCAAATTGTTTCTTTTCGATGTAAAAATTTCATACATCGCTGCCTGCTCAAGATAGGGAAAGAGAAGAATGTAACAGGCGGTTCCATTAGATCTCACACAAGTTGGAACAATCCCATCCATTGTGTCATGGAAATTATGGACGGCGATTCCGACTTGTTTTAACTGGTTGGAACATTGCATCCGTCTTGCTGCCTCACGAGCCGCCTGAATCGCTGGCAACAGAAGAGCGATTAATACCGCAATAATCGCAATAACCACAAGTAATTCAACCAATGTGAATCCTCTAAATGATCGAATTTTCATTTTTGTTCTCCTTAAAATAAAGAAGTATTAAACTTTACAGATTACATAACAAATAATCTGCTTTTGCTAAAAAGTGGGAAAAACGTAACGCCGAGAAACGGCAACAGAATATCGCTCTTAGAATTTAAGGAGCGACACGTTACTTTGGACAAGTTCATTCCCACCGACAAAAGTGGTGCATTACATATTTTAACAATGTAATACTGAATTATACCCGTAGAATCAATACGCGACGCTCCCTTAACAGGAGCCACGCAACTCTATTGATTCACGATAATTTTCTACCCGAAAAATTCGGTTGTCATGTAGAAAATTACAGCTCGCCGAAGCGACCAAAGTATTGTTGACGTACTCGATTTTTTAACACCCGAACAAAAATTCGGGCAATTTATTTTTCAAAATATAATTTGATCTCCAAATGTGAAATTAAAAAACAGAAATCAAAATCAATATAATTTTAGTATTGTACACAGAAATTAAAACAGATCAAGTGGAATCTTTCCTTTTTTCAAAAGATTTTCAATTTTTTTTCTTATGTCCAGAAATTATATTTTTTGCATTCATCATTTTACGTTTAATCAATTAAGTGTTTTGTTAAAACAATATTTTTTGTAATATATCAGTGGAATTATTGTTTTTTATATTAGCCCCGATAGGGGCGTTAGGATTTTTTACGGAATCGCCCGCCCCAACAGGGTGGGTCAAAGTCCAACCGCACCTCAAAGCCCTGAAAGGGCGGCAAGAAATAAAGACATGATTATTAACAACAAGTATTGTTCCTTTCCATTGCGTTGATAATAAGCCAATAATCTGATCGCCCTTTCAGGGCTTCGGTTTAGGTTGGTATTGTTACCCACCCCGTTGGGGCGGGCTAGAATACAGACGCCCTT
>JAITIZ010000617.1 GCA_031279215.1 Planctomycetaceae bacterium | reverse complement strand
GACAAAGGAGATGAGGTTCTGATCCGTAGGTTGCGCTTCGCTACACCTACGGTTATGCACATCTCGTCCCTGCGGGACTAAGAAAACATAAAAGATTTAAGGAAATTTCACGAGAATAGTACCAAAAAAATTATTCCACTGATATATTACAATTTTTCAAGTTACTGACCTATGGTAAGATTTCATTTTGTAATTGTTTAAATTCCTGCCCTTCTCTTCACTTTTTACTAATATACAAATAATCAAAAGGCGGTAATATTTGTGGAAAAGGTTTTACTAAATTTCTGTGGATTTACCTGACCGATTACCTTAGATGTTTTTGAAATCCTCCCAAAAATTCACACAGAATACCAAAACCAAATCCGAAATGGATTGATATAAAAACAATCGGCAGAAAAAACAAAACAGCAAAATGGCGATTCAAAATCGTAATCCGAACAGATTCAATCAGAACAGTGAAAATATAAAGACAGAGGACAAAAACATAAATATTAGACAATACCGGATGTATCCAACAAAGCAGTAACCCCAAAATTACACCCAAAACAAAAAAACCAAGTCCAAAACTCTTTAACGAAAAAGTTTCCCGATGTTTACGAAACAATTTAATCCTACCGCGTCCGTAACGGTTCATCTGAAACATAAGACCGGTAAGTGTTTTTCGCGGAACATAATGAACAGCAATTTTCGGATCGAAATAACAACGGAGTTTTGCTTTATCAATACGATGGTTCATTTCAACATCCTCACACGCATCAAAAGTTTCATCGAATTTACCAACTTTTTCAAAAACCTCTTTACGATAAGCAACTGCAACACTGATTGCTGGGGAATATTGTGCTTGACCGGAATAAATAAAGGAATCGGGATGATGCCCCAATGGACTACGTCGGGCGAAAGCAATTGCCCATTGAAGAGTTGAGGCTCCGGTCATTTCGAGTGGTTGTGGACGTCCCAGACAATCGGCGTGGGATTGTTCAAACGCCGTATCAATATTTTTCAGCATTTTACGGTTTTCAATAAGACAATGTCCATCAATAATAAGAACAATA
This sequence comes from Planctomycetaceae bacterium, assembly GCA_031279215.1. Classification (GTDB taxonomy): domain Bacteria; phylum Planctomycetota; class Planctomycetia; order Pirellulales; family Thermoguttaceae; genus WRKP01. The sequence continues at coordinate 3,232 of JAITIZ010000617.1, read as the reverse complement.
TCTCCAAGAGCCTGTTCGATTCCAATATTTCGAGCTGCACTCGAAAGCTGTTTCGGATTTTCAAATAATCGGATATTGGAATATTGTTCCGTATATTTTTGTACTATTTCCTGTGTATTGTCTGTTGAGCAACCATCTACAACAAGAATTTCAAACCGATCCGTACAATAATCCTGTTCCAACAAACGGTCAAGAACTCCCGCAATATATTGCGATTCGTTACGAACCGGAATAATAATACTTAAAGACAGCATAAATAATTGTAATTTTTTGATGAATTTTTTGTAACCATTCACAAAAAATTACACAAGATAAATAATCAAAAGTTACCTGCCCTGCACTTATTGTCTGTGAACGGTTGTTGTAAAATAGTGAATGAATTTATTTTTACTGACTGATAATTTTTAACGGTTCATTCATACTTCCGGTACGATAACCAAGAATGTCAATAGAAACATAAACAAAACCAATTTCTTTAAACCGTTTGTAAATAGTTTCCCGCAATTTTTTATCGAATAATTTTTGAAAACCGTCATCGTCTGTTTCAATTCGGGCTAAGTTACCGTGAAAACGTACGCGAACCTGACGGAAACCGGAATCGAGTAGAAATTGTTCTGTTTGGTCAATCATGGTCAGGCGTTCTTTTGTGATATCTTCACCGTACGGAAAACGCGACGAAAGGCAAGCAAAACTTTGTTTGTTCCATGTTGGTAATCCTTGTTCGGAAGAAAGTTGCCGGATATCGTTTTTGGTTAATTTTGTGTGACGGAGCGGACTCAAAATACCGAGTTCCGAAACGGCTTGAAGTCCCGGTCGATAATCCCCTTCGTCATCAGCGTTGGAACCTTCCGCAATATATCGGATACCATGAGAATCCGCAATATGACGAATTTTTGTAAAAAGTTCTGTTTTGCAAAGATAACACCGGTTGATTGGATTTTTGGCAAAACCTTCAATGTCCAATTCTTCCGAATCGACAATAATGTGTTCAATTCCATTTTTTTGAACAAAATTGGATGCTTCATCCAACTCCCGTTTCGGAAAACTGCATGATCTGGCGGTTACCGCAATAATTCGGTTTTTCAAAACAATTTGAGCCGACCAAAGTAAAAACGTTGAATCTACTCCACCGGAAAATGCTATTGCAAGACGATCAAATTGACTTAAATACTCTTTGAGATGAACATATTTTGCTTTTAATGTATCCATAATTTTTCTGATATCTTTGCTTTTTTGAAACTGAAAGTATTGAAAAAAAGATACTTTCGGTAATCATTGTATTTTTATATTTTGTTAGGATGTTCGCATTAAAACCGTTCTTGATACGTTGGGCGGCGGGCAATGACGATATCAGTAACTGATGATTATAAGGCAATCAAACCATAACATTATAGGTGAAAACTTGAGAAATAAAAGAGAATTTTTAAAAACTTCATTTTTTATAAATTTGATCTTAAAAAGAAGGATATTACGAATATTTTTCAAGTAAAAGATTAGGTTTTTGGAAGTTCTCACACATTATTTTGTAACTGTCTATTTAAATAGTCCGCAGATTTACGCAGATTTTCGTCTAGCGATTTTCGTCTAGTGTTTTTTGCAGATATTCGATCTTCGTGGATTTTCAAGGATTCTTTTTTGAGAGTACGAAATAACGAAACAAACAAAGGAAGAATAGACAAAAATACAAAAAATAGAGAACATTATTTTCAAAAACCTTTTTGAAATAATCTGCGAAAATCTGCGTCATCTGCGGACGATTGGAATTATGTGGTCGTTAAGAAAATAGACAGCTACATTATTTTTTATTTTTTCTCCATTGACAAGGGTTCAAAAATTTGGAAAATCAACACTATTGACAGCCAACTATCAACTACTACTATTATGCTTTCGTTTCCGATAAAACTGGCATTTTGTATTACGGAATTAAATATTGGCGGAGCGGAACGGGCGATATGCGAGTTAGCGGTTCGTCTTGACAAGACTCGTTTTTCTGTCATCGTTTATTCTCTTCAATCTCCGCCGAATTGTGAATCCAAGTCCTGCGTGCCAATACTTGAAGCGGCAGAAATTCCCGTACGATTTCTTAATATGCAAGGACTGCAATCATTTCCGGCAGGTTTTTTTCGATTACGGAAATTGCTAAAGGAACAACAACCGGCTATTTTTTTATCATACCTTTTTCATGCTAATTTTCTTGGCAGACTGGCTGCCTATTCTGTGGGGATCAAACATATTTTTTCGGGAATTCGTGTTGCGGAAAAAAAAGCCGTATGGCATTTACTTCTTGATCGTTGGACAAATCAATGGGTTGAAAAAAATATCTGTGTCAGTAATTCTGTTGCCGAATTTACCGAAACAGTTGGTCGGTTGGCAAAGGAAAAAATTGTTGTGATTCCCAATGGAATTGATGTTATTCCAATCGACAAGGCGTGGGAGAAAAAATCGAATCGTGTAATTTTTATTGGTCGTTTAACGTATCAAAAGGGTCTTGATTGGTTTTTGGAAACGACACCGGATTGGCTGGAACAATTACCGGATTGGGAATGTTGGATTGTTGGTGACGGAGAAGATTACAACCGTTTGATAAATATTTTGCGTAGTCAATATTACGATTTAGTTCGTAACCGTATTCGATTTTTGGGCTGGCGTTCAGACATTTTGGAACTTCTTGTAACGTCTAATATATTGGTATTGCCGTCGCGTTGGGAAGGGATGCCGAATGTAGTTCTTCAGGCGATGGGAGTTGGACTTCCTATTGTGGCGACGGAGGTTGAGGGGGTTTCGGAATTACTGGGCGAAAACAAAACCAATCAAACTTGCCGGTTTGGTGATCATAAAACAATGGCAGAACGAATTTTGACCCTCGCAACAAATTCCAGTTTGGCTGGGTACTTAGGAAACCAAAATCGGGAACAAGTTCAAAAATTCTTTTCAATGGATGCTGTTGTCCGGTGTTACGAGGAACTCTTCATACCGAAATAATTGTAGTAAATAGTGAATAGTGTTGCATGCGGATTACTACTGCCCTTTCCAAAAAATAGGTCTTTCAGATTTTTTGTTTTAATTTTTTTAACACGAAACACACGAAATTACACGAAAAACACGAACGTTTTTTTAGATAATTTTCGTGTATTTCGTTATTTCGTGTGTTTCGTGATCTCAAAAAAACAAAAATTCCGCTGAAATATTACAAAATATTTTTTTCTCAGGTACCGGGCTTGACAGGTTTTAA
>JAITIZ010000615.1 GCA_031279215.1 Planctomycetaceae bacterium | reverse complement strand
GGGAGGGATTCGAACCCCCGGAGCCTTGCGACTCGCCGGTTTTCAAGACCGGTCCCATAGACCACTCGGGCACCCATCCAAAAAATATTCTTTCATTTTGACTTTCAAATGATTAAACGAATCGACTTTCCGAAGATCAAACGAAATTATCATCAAACCGCCAATACAATAATTAAGGCATTATTTTAATAAACAATCGGAATATCGTCAATAGTCGTTGTTTAACGTTTATACCGGTACGAGGCAAAAACTTTTTGGCGAAAGTTTTTCACCAAATGTTTTTCACCTAGCCGCTTTATTGTAACTGTTTATTTTAATTTTGACGATTTTATTACTTCAAAAGAGTTTTAGTGGAATTTTTTATTTTCTAATTTTTGTATGCTACTATCTATCCAATCCTTATACATTTGATCACCCTTTGCCGTACTTTTTGATAATTTTGATTTATCACCTTTAGATTCGGCGATAACATACATATCCATTCCACCAATATTAACAACATAGACAACTGATAGACTTCCTAAAGACTCTAACTCTGTAGGATCAATTCTATTAATTGGGTCTGCATGAGTGTACAGATATTTATGGAAACTCTGTGGATCATTTACATTCCCAAAGAATGGGTCTAGCCGATTAAATCGACTAGGTACGACCATGGGTGAAACCCTTCAGCGAAAGGCTTTCACCTACGGTCGCCTACCTCTTAAATCAGGAACCACTACAAATTTCAAACATTCAAAAAACAACCAATTTATTACAGAATACAGTATAAACAATGGAATCGTTACTAAATAGATATAAATTTTCTCTTTGTTTTTGAGGAATACGAAACAACCAAACAAACGGAATTAGACAAAAGAGATTAAATAAACAACTATTCTCGACATCGGTTGTTTATTCATGGGAAAATGTGTAGAATGTTTTCTGTTTTCTAATTCCCTAGATATTCTTAATTTTTGTACATTCGTTCCCAAACCCCAACCGAAATAACTTACTATTTTATGTCAGACCAAGAAGTTCTTTATCAAAAGCGGTTGAAACGTTTCACCACTGCAATGCGTAACGGCAAACCGGATTGTGTTCCGGTCAGACCGTTTGCCGCCGAAGTAACCGCAGTGCATGCCGGATTCACCTGTCAGCAAGTTACCCATGATTACCGTTACGCTTTCGAGGCAATTCTGAAATGTTGCCGTGATTTTGATTGGGATGCGGCGGTTCCCAATATGGTTTATGTCTGGACGGGTCTTGTTAAATCACTTGGGATTCGTTACTACGCCGTGCCGGGAATCGAAATTCCGGTCGATACCGGATTTCAGTACCTGGAACCACCGGAACAAAACGCATGGATGCGAGAAGATGATTACGATTTGTTCATCAAATCGCCCATTGATTTTATTGCCAACGTCTGGTTTCCGAGAATAACACAACATGTTGCGCCGCCGGATTCTCCCGCAACATTTCGCGGTAATATGGCGATGTTAACCGGTATGGCGTCAATGAAAAATTATTTTGCCGCTTATGGTCCGCATATTGCCCGAATGCGTAACGAAACAGGAACTCCCTGTGCGATTGCCGGTATTCTGAAGGCACCGTTTGATATTATCGCGGACAAGTTTCGTGGTTATCGTGCGCTCTGCATGGATTTGTACCAAAGACCGGAAAAAGTTTTAGCATTAACTGAGGTGTTGGTTCCGCACTTGGCGTTTGTTGCCGAACAGACCGCTGACCCGGAACGAAATTTGCCGGTTGGATTATGGTTACATCGCGGTTGTTTACCGTTTCTGTCACCGAAACAGTTTGAAAAATTCTATTGGCCCTCGCTCAAGGAAGTTATCTGTACACTTTGGAGTAAAGGAATCCAAACACTGTTTTATGCCGAAGGCGAATGGAACGGTAATCTCAAATTCATTGCGGAACTTCCCGAAAAAAGTATCGTTTATCATGTTGATAAAGGAGATATTTTCGAAGTACACCGGGTTGTTGGTGAAAAATTTTGTATCAGCGGCGGTATTCCGAATGATCTGCTGGCTCTCGGAACACCCGAAGATGTTCGTCAATACACGAAAAAAGTGATCGAAGGGGTGGGAAAAGACGGAGGGTATATTGTCGATGCCAGTGCGATTATGCAAAATGATACGAAAATCGAAAACCTCAACGCAATGACCCAAGCAGCCCGCGAGTTCGGACAATATTGAATTTTGTACAAAATTTACTGTCCTATTGCAGCAGAATTGAAAAAAAAAAACGTACTGTAATTGTTTCCAAAAACCTTATGTTACCTTCTTTTCAAATAAAATCGTCCAAAGGAGTGAGAGCGATTACAATTCCTTTATCAATCATAATAAATACGATGAGAGATTTACCTCAATCAAAACAAAATAAAGTTGGCGGTTACACGGATCGTTTTTGGTATCCGCGTTTTTGGAATGGTATGACAACACGTGCTTGGTTTCGGTTACTGAAAAGCGGACGGTTTCGGATTGTTCCGATACGTTGGGGCATGGCTCTTATCGTAACAGGTATGGCGGTTTTCTTTAATTCTCCCTGCGCAACGATCCAAAAAATCTTTTACGGTAAAAGAATACGTCAAACGAAACTTGCCGGAGATCCTATTTTTATTATCGGTCATTGGCGTTCAGGCACAACACTGTTACACGAATATCTGATTCATGATCCGCGTTTTACTTTTGCGGACACTTATGCGTGTTTTGTTCCTGAACATTTTATTGTATCGCGTTACATTCTCCGTCCGGTTGCGGCGTTATTGATGCCGAAAAAACGTCCGATTGATAATATGGCTGCCGGATTTGATCGTCCTCAGGAAGATGAATTTGCTCTGACGTCAATGGGATTGTCTTCGCCATACCGTAACATAATTTTCCCGAATAATCCCACAACGATTGATACGGAATATCTGACGCTTCGCAATATTTCGGAGGAACAACGTCGGGAATGGCTTTCTGGTTTGGATACTTTTTTGAAATCATTAACCTATTTATCGCCGGATAAACGGATTGTTTTGAAATCGCCGCCGCATACCGGAAGAATCAGGACAATTTTGCAACAATATCCTGATGCGAAATTTGTTCATATTCATCGTCATCCGTATTCGATTTTTCCGTCCACGTACAATCTTTGGATGCGGCTTGCTCGCGATGAGGGAGTTCAGCGGCCTAAAGGCAATGGTTTGGAGGATTATATTTTTGATACGCTTAATACCGTGTACGAAGCGTTTGAGACGGATTTGGAACTTCTTAATCCAAACCAGATTTGCGAAATTGCTTATGAGGAGTTGACCGGAAATCCTGTTACAACATTGGAAAAAATTTATCAATGTCTCGAACTTGGAGAATTTGAAACAGTTCGACCGGTTTTAGAACAATTTGCCGCAACTCAAAAATCGTACCAAAAAAATAAATTCGATCTCAGTACGGAAATGAAACAACAAATCGCCAACCGCTGGCAACATTATTTCGAACGACACGGTTACGA
>JAITIZ010000614.1 GCA_031279215.1 Planctomycetaceae bacterium | reverse complement strand
TCGCATGCGGAATGATTACCGTTTTGGTAGTAATCCGCTTGCGACACTATCCACTCTCAACTTTCCACTCTCAACTATTATACTGCCCTTTCAGGGCTGCTATGGTTGTTATCTACAATAATTCCACTGATATATTACCGAAAATCTATAAATTTTTGTGAAAATCTGTGTAATTTGCGGACTTTATCGATAAAAACAGACTGTTACAATTGTCTCAATGATTATAGGAAAATGTTTTTGCCAAGGCGGCTTGATTTATACATTGTTATATCCTACAATGCTTTATGTTGTTTATTTCATTCTCCATTCCCTAACCCAGAGAATCTAATTATGGCAAAAATTTATGAAGTTTATGTGTGTGAATTATGCGGCAATATCGTTGAAGTTCTTGACGGGGCTGATGGCGATTTAATTTGTTGCGGACAGGAAATGACCTTACAAAAAGAAAATACTGTTGATGCGGCAAAAGAAAAACATGTTCCCGTTGTTACCATCAACGGAAATACCGTAACCGTTCAAGTTGGAAGCACGTTACACCCAATGGAAGAAAAACATCATATTACTTGGATTGAAATCCGGCAAAATAACAAATTACAGAGAGTCCAACTCAAACCGGGTGATGAACCCAAAGCCGTTTTTAACATTGAACCCGATGTACCAATTGTTGTCAGAGAATATTGTAACCTACATGGACTTTGGCAAACATAATTTTTGTAAATTTCAACGATTTTTTATTTGAATCGTTCGATAATCAAAAGGTAGGCGACATTTTACCGAAGGGTTACGAACTTATTGTTGTGCCGGTGTACTTGCTAACTTGTCCCTTATTTGCGGATGGAAATTAAATAAAAACCAGCTGCATACAACTTAAATGGCAAACTCAACTGTTGTAACTTGATGTATGATTGCCTACCATTTGATTTCCAGTCGTAAACAAATTTACGGACATTCGACGAAATCATTACGGATATTTTTATTTTCGTACTGATAATGATTAACTTGCTTTCTATCCGAACAATTGAATATTACAATTGTATTTCTTCGACGAATGACCGTCTTAAAGATATTCTGAAACAATCTATTCTGCCTAAATTACCTTGCCTTATTGTTGCCAAGCGGCAGACTGCCGGACGCGGACGCGGTAATAAAGTTTGGTGGAGTAGTGATGGGGCATTATTGATGTCGTTGGGTTTTGAACTTGCGTCATTTTCATTGAAGCGGACGGATTTATCATTATTTTCACTTGCGGTTGGGCTTGCCGTTCTCAAAACAATCCGCAATTGGTTACCGGAGAAAAATAATATTGGTTTACATTGGCCGAACGATATTTATATTGACGATAAAAAAATCAGCGGAATTTTAATTGAATCACCGACTCCGCAACATCTTGTTGTTGGTGTTGGAATCAATGTCAACAACCGTCTGAATGAAATTCCGCCTGAATTTCGTACAGAATTTACGAACAAACCGATTACGTCATTAATTGACATTCTCGATGAAACAACAGATCATTCCATATTGATTACGAATTTTCTGAAATTGCTTTCTGACGAAATCAATCGAATTACTGTTGAACCGTTGGAACTTATTCGGGAAGCGGAAAGGTATTGTGTTCAAATCGGCAAGGAGTTGACAATCCGTTCCAATCACAAAGTTATTCAGGGACATTGTTTTGGTCTTGCGCCGGATGGTTCGCTTCGTTTGCAAACATCAAACGGAATTGAACACAATGGAGAATTATTGGTAGTTAATAGTGAATAGTTTGCATGCGGAGTTATTACCGTTTCGTTAAAACTCCGCTTGCGGCACTATTAACTATTAACTACCCCAAAAGTATCTACACAAGTCTAATTGGTCTTTCAAGTATTTTTTTATTTGTTATTATTTGTAGTATTCATTCAAGATTAACCTTGAACTTATTGGATAGCCTATGTCGGCGAGTTTCTTTTGTTCGTCAATTTTTGGGGGTTAAGGGAATCACTATCACCACTACAACCCCAAAACCGGGGCAAAGTTGCCTATCGGCAACGCAACCTTTCGGCGAAAGGTGACCTACCTATTGTTTACCTAAATGAACGCTCTAGCCAGTGAACACTAGGAAACATTTTTTATTTTTTTATGAAAATTACAATTGTCCATCTTGGACAATAAAAAGCGTAATGTTTTTCATAAATAAAATAATCTTTATTTAAAATTAATTTTTTTTCTTCATAATCTCTTACAGTTTTATGTGTTCCATTTGCCAAAACCACTGGTAACATTCGGATATGATAATTTTTCTCTATTCCTAATGCAATATCTATCGGACTAAACCATGTCAATAATGTAATAATAAAAAACATAAAAAATAGTTGTCTGTAAGTCTGATATGTAATTTTTTTTGAATTGCTAAGAAAAAGAATAATATACTAAGTATAATATGAATAAATGAGCAAATTATTGATATATTTCTACCACACACAAACGAAAAATTCATAAAAATAATTAAACTCAATCCATATATAATTATATTTCCAAATATTGTATTATTGTTATTAATTTTTTTCATATGATTACCTAACATATTATGGCTTTATTGCAGGATTAATAATCTTATATTTTATAAAATGATCACTCTAATCTTTTAAAAAATCACGCGTATTCTGATTTGGAAAATCCGAATTTAGAGTTGGCGATGATAATGAAACAGTAAAACTAATTTTATTTAAAAAATCTGATTGCGCTTGATATGCTTCTGTTTCACCATAGAGGTGTTTAACAAAAAACATATAATTTTGATGACTATGTACTGTTTCATGAACAATAAGACTAGCAAGTAAAGGAGTTGGTAGTTTTAGGGCAATCTTCTTTGATATAAACATTTGAATTTAATGAGTACCATTGGAGATTAGGATTATATCCCCATGGTGTTTCTTTATCAACAGTATATACTCCGAAAAATATAGGGTACATATTCTCAAATCCATGTGTATTTTTGATAAGATTAACGGTGGAATCAATTTTGGGAGTTCCCATTCACAGTATGATTGGTGATTGATGATTGATAGATCAGACGCCCAATAAACTAAGAGATCACCATAACCCGTAACAGTCTATTTTGTTATTGTTCTCGTGAGGTGATAATGATATTTTTCCTACGCCCTGAAAAGACAACATATTAGTTAATAGTTAATAATTAATGGTTAATAGTGTCGCATGCGGATTTATAACTGCTGGGCTTGACGAATAAGTGTTTGATTGGGATAATTGGTAAAAGTTGTTTTGTTGTCTGGAAAATCTGACCAATCATTTGTGATTAGGAAAGAACCCTGATAACATTGGACAATAGCATTTAACACTTATTACCCAATTACTTTAATATCTTTTGAAAGGAATATTCCTATGTCTATTACAATGACATTAGCGGCTTCTGAGGCAGTTAAAAAAACGATGGAAGCCCAAAATCTTGGCGATGAAACATTTTTACGGATTGGTATTCTGGGCGGCGGTTGCAGCGGAATGCAATATGCACTCAATTTCGATACCGTTTTTGATGAAATCAATGATACAAAATATGAATGGAACGGCGTAAAATTAGCAACCCTCAAAAAATATGATCCCCATTTTGACGGTACGGAGATTGATTTTATTGATACAGTATCTGGTCGCGGTTTTTCAATTGAAAACCCAAACTTTCCCAAAACAACAGGTTGTGCCTGCTGCGGACATTAAGTAGGGAAAATACTGAATAAGTAAAGTATGCCAATATACCTTCTTGTATTCATCATTTTACGTTTAATCATTTGAAAGTCAAAATGAAAGAATATTTTTTGGATGGGTGCCCGAGTGGTCTATGGGACCGGTCTTGAAAACCGGCGAGTCGCAAGGCTCCGGGGGTTCGAATCCCTCCC
>JAITIZ010000541.1 GCA_031279215.1 Planctomycetaceae bacterium | reverse complement strand
CCCCCCCCCCCCCCCCCCCCCCCCCCCCCCCCCCCCCCCCCCCCCCCCCCCCCCCCCCCCCCCCCCCCCCCCCCCCCCCCCCTGTAGTGGAAAGTTGAGAACGGATAGCGGAGAATATTCACGTTCTAAACTATTTCCTGTAAACTTCTTACAACTTCTTCGTTCTTCACCTTTCGGCTTTACCTTGGTCGAACTTCTTGTGGTAATTGCGATTATTGCTTTGCTAATCGCACTTTTGTTACCGGCAATTCAAGCAGCACGCGAGGCTGCGCGTCGGGCGCAATGTACCGACCATTTGAAAAATCTTGCATTAGCCGTCCACAATTATCACGACCACAATCAGGCTATGCCCGCAGGAAATGTTCATTTATCCGAGATTTTGCTAACATTCAATTGTACAAAATCCGGCGCACATTGGGCCAACACTGGATCCGCTAATAAAATCAATACCTATTATTGTGGAATGATCGGTTGGCCCATTGCGATTCTTCCATTTTGTGAGCAAACAACTTTGTATAAAACCATTGACTTTACTCGTCAGGCATATAATCCAATGGGAGATGACGATTATGCGGCAAACGCCCATACATTGTGTGATCCACTCGGTCCGGCGGATCCTGTCGGAATTCAATCAAACGAATATGTCGCTCGAAATGTTCCGCCAATTTTCCGTTGCCCATCCACTCCGGCAATCGGTGATCTCAAATGGAATAAAGATTACGCCATCAATGGTGGTGCTGCCGGTTCAGAAAGAAATTATGTTGCCGGTAACCCTCGATTAGATCACACATTTGCTCCTTTTCACATGAATAGTTGGCTCAATTTTTCCACAGTTACCGATGGTCTGTCCAATACAATTATGATGACAGATCGTTCTTCGCGTGGAGTCAACGCTTCAAATGAAGAACTGACTTTTTCAGTCAATCCGTTTTACTATGTGTGTCATCAGGGAGAAGGATATTATAAAGTTCGCTGGAATGCAGTTCGGCTAAATGGAACCAATCGAGTCGATCCGTTTAGTTTTCATGCAGGCGGAGTTAATCTATCGCTTATTGACGGTAGTGTTCGTTTTTGTATGGATACTATTAAAAGTTCGGTATTTGAGTCCTTATCTTTGCGCTGCGAAGGAGATAATGTAACATTCCCGTAAAACCGTTGGTATTAAGAAATTGGGTAATGTCTGGTTCAATATCCCGCTTTGCGGGGTATTGAACTGCCCAACGTTTGATTTTTCAACATGCCGTAAAACGGTATGGTTCATTTTATTTCAATATTTGGATGTCTATCTATGATCAAAAAAAATTTTATAGTATTATATGTTATTGGTGTAATAATTCTTTTCGGAACAGGATGTCAAGAAAATCTTGTTCAAATAAAAGGTGTTTGCACTTACAATGACGAACCGGTTGAAGATGTTATTGTAACATTTGTTCCGCAAGAGGATAAACCGTCCAGTTCGGCACTTATTCAGAAGGAAGGGAAATTTCTCATCGTTTACAAAGCCGGCGTCAATGGTATTCACACCGGTCAGTACTCGGCGTTTTTTGATTCACCTTCACTTGAATCCAAACCCAATAAAGCCGGAGCAGCTTTGATAAAAAAATATGCTCACACCACAACCGGTTTACCATTTTCCGTGAGTAAATCGAGTAACAATTACCGTTGGGATATTACCGATTAGTCAAAACCTTTTTACTTTAATTTTTACCATGAAACTATTTAACCGATTTATTGTTAGTGTTTTGTTTTTGTTCCTTCTTTTTCCTGTAACGGTTTTTTCACGGGAACCGCAACCGGAACGGACGGATTGGTTTCTCAAACATGGTTACGGTGTTTTGGTTCATTATCTTAACAAGATTCAGAACACCCCCAAACAAATTGCCAGTTTAGGAAAGTCAACCTCTTGGGATGATTGTGTTAATGAGTTCAACGTAGAACTCTTTGCGGAACGTATGAAAGAAACAGGAGCAGGTTACGTTATTTTTACTGTTCTTCAGCAAGAACGTTTTATGATTGCTCCGAATGAAACTTTTAACCGCTTAACCGGTTACAAAACCGGCGAAGCTTGCTCCAGCCGTGATTTAATTGAAGATCTTTATCAAGCGTTACACCAAAGAAACATCGACCTGATGCTTTATTTCACCGGTGATGCCACCACCCTTGATCCGCAAGCCGCCAAAGGTCTAAAATTGCAACTATTTCCTGTTACAGAAGAATTTGTCCGTAACTGGTCAAATGTTGTTGCCGAATACGGTAATCGTTACAAGGACAAAGTGAAAGGTTACTGGGTTGATGGTTGTTGGATTGGGTACAATGATAAAATGTTCAAAATTTTCGCGGAAGGTTTACGTGCAGGAAATCCCGACCGGATTATTGCGTTTAATCCCGGTATTCAAGCGAAAAACACGCCTATTATCGCCTATTCTGTGTACGAAGATTATACCTGTGGTGAACAACTTTCGTTTTCTTTATTACCAACAACCGGACGATTTCTGAATGGTGAACAATGGCATATTTTGTCTTTTCTTGGTATGTCCTCTTATTCTGCCGATTGGGGAGCTTGGGCACAACCCGGTACGTGTAAGAATACACTAGAATTGGCGGAATATATTCACCATGTCAATGCTTTAGGCGGTGTTGTTTCTATTGACGTCTTGCTTTATCGAGATGGTGAATTGGATCGGTCACAACTGGAAACACTTAAACCGTTACGTGAGAAGATAAATACTTTGGCAAAAGACCGGTATGCATGGAAAGAAGGTAAAGCTATTCCCGCAAAAAATATTGCGTGGAAAAAACCGGCATTTTTGCGAAGTAACAATAATAAACGAGAGCTGATGCCTAGTACCAATATTACTCATGCGGCACGCAGCGGCAATGATGGTAACCGTAACACAACGGCTGTTGGTGCTTTTGAATGGGCGTGGACGTATGAAACCGATCTTTTGGAACCGATTAAAATTCAACGAATTGTTGTTCATTTTGGTTCCGGTTATCCAACCGAAGTCGAACTCTTTTCTGTTGCACCAACCGGAAACGAAATTTCGCTTGGTCGTTTTAATGAACAGAAAGGTCAAAGTCTTGATGTTTCATTCGACCCCAAAGAAGTACGGCAAATTCGGGTGCGCTCGTACAAACCCAATGGTCCTAACCAACCCGGCAGGCAAATGTCCATTGCTGAACTGGAAGTTTATGAATAAAATCGTTATACTTCTTGTATTCATCAATTTAATTTTTCGTAATATATCAGTGGAATAATTTTAAACTACTCTTACTTGAATTTTCGGTATTTGTTTTCAGTATTTATTTTCAGTATTTATTTAAATATGTATTCATTAAAATCGCCCTGAAAGGGCAACCAGTATTAGCGTAGGGCAACGCCCTATGTAACAAATATAACACACCAAAGCCCTGCAAGAAACCATACGTAGGGCGTTGCCCTACGTTATTGCTGATTGCCTCTACGGGGCGAATTCATGGACAATTTTTTGACTCAAAAACAAATATTCCACTGATATATTACAAATTTTCTGATTATTTCCCATTTTGGAGCATCAGTGATTACAGTGAAAACAGCAGTGGAATAATTGCAAATTCAGTAACGTCGAGAATAATTACAATAATTCAGATTGCCCCATTTTGGGAATTGGATTCGGAATTGGAAATAATCAGAACATTATCACCGAAATCGAGTTCCTTTTCTTCGATGGGTTGTCCGTTTTGACCGAGTTGCATATCGGCGACGGCGGTTTTTTTCTTGGCAATTTCAACCAAATCATCATAAATTTCCTGTTGTTCCGAACCGTTAACACTGGCAACAGCTTTAGCAACTTCGCCAAGATAACGCAAAAAAATACTTCGGCGCTCGCCTTCGTGTTTTACTTTTTCCCTGCGTTTCATGTACATGCCAAGCTTACGCCCAACCGCTTGCAAAGCAAGACGGAGTTCTTTTTGAATTTCAGGATAAGACGCAATCGCCTCTTTGGATTCACTCGTAAACGGAACCCAAACACTCGCTAGATGAACGATTAACGTAACCGTTCCCCGCGGTAATTGTCCGCGTGTTTGATTTAATCCGTATGATCGCCAGTTCATATTCATTATCGTTTGCGTAATCAGACATGCACCGGGCTGGAATTGTAACGGAACACGATTTGCATAACGATAAACATTCATTGTTTGTCCTTCATTAAGGTTGAGAGTTTGCAGCGATTCGTGAAGGCGGGCAAGCTCTTTAGAGTCAACCTTTTTGGGTGAAACACGGGGTCTTAGATGGGAGGCTTTAATGACTTTATCGGCAGCATCTGTTCCAATTCCATCAAATGTTGAAGTCAGGAATTGCCGTAATGTTCGTGCGTCACTTTCATTGAGCATCTCTTCGAGAGTTTCGAGCGAAACTTTGTACGATATCGGAACACCGCCAAACGCCAGACCAACCTCAATCTGAAACGGATTACCGCGATACACCGCAGGAGGACGAGTTGCTGTTGCAAAAAATTGACCCGGTACAACCTTGTGTAATCCCTTCAAAAGATGTTCATCGCCAATAGGTGTAATACAATCAGTGGACGGAGCCGGAATTTTTGTTTCCTGAATAATTTCGTACAATTTTTCGATTTCTGTTCGTTGAATTTTCTTCGGCGGTTTCCGGTAATCGAATCCGGCATTGGTACAAAGTTGTTGGGCAATTCCCGACGTAACTTTTGAAAACGATTGGACAAGAAACTTAGCAATTGTTGGTTCAGATGTTTCATGTATCAAATGGGCAAGCCGACCAAGTTCCACACCATAGGGATGAGGTTTAATTTCAACAGGTTCCGGCGGCAAAACTTCAATAACACGTTCATAAATTTTTTCGTTACCGTCGGGATCCGTGTAATGAATCGTCGCATGCGGATTCGAAATGGCGGTTTGTTCCAAATATTCGTCAACACTTCCGCGTCCGCGATTATATTTGGCTTCGAGTTCGATAGTAACACGGGTTCCGTGATTGACTTCCACCCATTCGATTTCATATTTTTCGATCCATTTTCTGCCGTCACCGTTGGGAGGAATATCTTCCCCTTCACCATTACCGTTCAGAATATCCGGTTTATTGGTTTTCGTATCCATTCGGATTACATAATAATGGACAGGTTTCCGCACCGAGATTTTCGACAACACTTTAACAGGTTTGCCGGTCGTCAAAAGACCATACATTCCGGCAGCGGAAATACCAATACCTTGTTGCCCGCGACTCATACGAAGACGGTGAAACTTCGAACCATACAATAATTTACCGAAAATAAGCGGTATTTGTTTTTTAACGATACCGGGACCATTATCTTGAACACCGACTTTATATTTATCTTTTCCGGTGGATTCGATATGCACCCAGATTTCCGGCAAAATACCGGCTTCTTCGCAAGCATCAAGAGAATTATCGACGGCTTCTTTAACAGCAGTCAGTAAGGCTTTACGCGGGTTATCAAAACCAAGCAAATGACGGTTCTTGGCAAAAAACTCACTCACAGAGATTTCTTTTTGCGATTTTGCCATATCTTCCGCAGAAATACGACGTTTAATCGGTACAATTTTTTTTTCTGACATCAAGGGAAATATAAAAAGTGTGATAAAATGTAGAATTTCATTAAAATTTGTTGAATTTTACCAGAAGATAACAAATTGACAAGACATTATACACTCATCACACTTGAAATTTAGGTTTTTATTTTTTGTAGCCTAAAACATTATTAAATTGTTACTAATTTCCTTGAACTTGTCCCTGTTCACCGCCGCGCCGAAACCAAACACTATTATTCGGAGACGGCATGATTTGTATCTCAAAACCTTTTTCTGAAACAATATCACGAAAAATATAAAAATATTCAAAAGAGTCACGATAAGTAATCGCTGCAATATAAGAAGAAGTTGGTGAATAATATTGTAATAAATTTATAATTTGTTTCCGGCATTCCGCACTGTCGTTAAGAGGAATTCCGTGATTGCGTTTCGGTTCTCCAACAAATTCGTCGGTCGAAAAATTAAAATCAGAACGGTTACTTATACGGTAAAGCCTGTTATATCGCAACATAAATCGTAACATAACAAAGCATCAATCAAATAACAGTAAAAAGTATAACTACATTTTTATTTATGCACGATTTCTAACAACTTATTATTACTTATTGTTCAATTTCTTTTTTCGTTCTGAAGATTGCGGGTGCGTGTCAAAATGATGTTCTAAACGATACATAATTCTTTCCGCTTGATTGGCAATTTTTACCGCAACATCGTCCGAATCAACTTTCTCCGGCGATTTTGGCGTATGCGATAAAATGTCAAAAATTTTAATCATGTCATTGGGTCGATAACCTGCGTCCAATCCCAATTGCCAACCGGCGGCGTCGGCTTCAAATTCATCTTCTTGACTGTAACTCGGCGAAAGTCTATTGGCAACAGCATTCATCAATTCATTCCCCGGAATAGTTTTCATCGCTTTCAAACGTCCAAGCCCTGCGCAAACATGTTCCAAATCAATGTGACTGATTTCGTGAGCCAAAGCAAACGCTAGAGCCGCGTCGTTACATTTTTCAATCAAACCCATATAAATATAAACATAACCACCTGCATGCGCAAATGCGTTGACTGTTTCTTTTTCTATCATGAAAAGGCGATATGTTATATCGGTACGTTTCGGACGCAATTTTTTCCAGATAGAATAAAGCCGTTTGTCTTTTTTGTCAACAATATTATTCTCATCAATTTCTCGCGCGTTGGAATCTTTGACAATTTCTTTATTGAACATTTTACCGAACTCTTTTTCATCTTCCAATGATACGGTAAACATGCCATCTGCCGTTTCCAATGCGGATTGTGCAACAGAATCAATTCCGTCAGCAACAATATCCACAAAATCAGCAGGACTTTCAACTTGTCTTGCTTTTTCTAATGTTGACATTCTGAGATCAAGCATATCGCCGATAAAATTATCAAAAGATTTTTTCTCTTCTGCTTTCGTATCATTTTTTTGTGACGTTTGATCCGATGTTTGCGGTATTGCTTGTTGCTGCATTTGTTTATTTTTAGTAGCCGATTCCCGCAAACAACCGATTGTTATGACCATAAAAAACGTGAAACAAAAAACGATTGTTGTTAATTTACAATTCAGATAAAATTTGTTATTCAACATTTTTAATAACTCCTGATTTAAATTTTGATACCTGCTGTTTCCTCCCATTTCGTAACAACCTGCTATACCGTAGCGGGCTGTTACATATTACCCCTTGCGGGGCGAAAGACTTTATATCGTTGCGTAAATTGTTAAGAAAATTTAAACATTAAAAATAGGACTGCACAAAGTATATAACACAAATAACAAATTAACCAGTACAACTTTATGCCAATTTTGTGTGAATAGTTACAGTATATTTATATTATTTTTTTTTCATTTTTGTCATGGTAAAATGTTGTTCTGTTCCAAATCATCATAAACAGTTTCCTCATGTTTTTGTTCTTTTTTTTCGATAGTTTGCTGTTCCTCTTGGGAGTGTTTCTTCGAATCACTTGATGTTACCTTATCTTTGCCCTTGTTGAGAAATATAAATCCAACAAGTCCAGATGCTGCAATAATCAATATCAAAAAAAAACATATTGCGATAAACGGTAATTTAGTACGAAAACGAGTGGTTGTATCTTGTGTGGTCATATCTTGTGAGATTATATCTGGAGATATTGATATTTCGGATGAGGTTATTTCGAGTGATATCGACAGAGGTTGAAATAAAAATGTAAGTTCTGAAATTGGTTGCCAATCGATTTTGTTTTCTGAAACTTCAGTTGTTTGGTTGAGTTTTCCTTTTACTCTCATTTCTTTGAGTTGATTTTCGCCAAACGGACCAAATATTTTGCCGCGAATTCGAATGTAATATTGCATGGGTATAATAGTAATAAATAAACTAAAAATGGAACAACCGTTTTTATTGTTTGTTATTGTTTAAAAAATATGGGGATACATTGAAGGCAGGAAATAGTGGTGTTTATTTGGGTTTTACCGTTAGAAACACTGCCAATCTTAATCGGAGAAATCGTATTATCCACTTTTTGACGAAGGATGTAAATATCCCCTGTTGCGTTATTCAAAGTTGATTTTGTCTGGCAATTCCATGTTCCATCTTTTCGTGACAAAATACCAATCCATTCAAATTGAGGATAAATGTTTCCGATTGAATTTTTTAATTGTGATTGTTCTTTCAACGTTTTTGCGGTAATTTCTTTAATATCGGGCAAACGATCCAGTGCCGCCTTTGCTAAATTCCGTTGCGGAATTGTATTCTTGGATGTAACATCCATCCAATTCGTGAACATATCAACACCGCTTTTTTGAACAATTTCATGATAACGTTTGAAATTTGAAGCGAAAATCGGATCAATTTTCGATAGGTCTGAAATAAATGAATCAAGAAAAATACATTTCAAAATCGGATCAATACCACTTGCCGACAACATTTTTTCCAGAAGTTCACAAACAACTTCAGCAGCATTATTGTGAATCGCATCAATTTTTTTCAATGTTGCAAGAATTTCCTGAACACGATTACTGTGATGCCGTTGAAATAATCCCCACGCAATAAGACTGCCAATCAAAAGACAGAGACACACAATTGATGTAACAACAACCTTGACGGTACGGGATTTTCGTAATTCATAATCGGAGATTTGTGAACGATAAAGCTCTTCCAATTCAGGGGGAATAATTGTTCCGGCTTGCGATGCGGCGGTGCTTAAAGCATAATAAAGCCGTTCTAATATTGATACCGGACTTTCCGTTTCCAATGCTTGTTGTAAGACCGTCGAACAATGCATAAATTCGTTTTGAAGTACGGTTTGTTTTTGTGTTTCGTTAAGCCAGAGAACAACAGGACGAATTGTCCGTTCCACATCAGACGGAATCGCCATATTATTTGTTGCAAGAAGTTGTTGGATTTGTCCGTAAATTGCGGAGGCTTGCGAATAATCAAACGCAGCAAAATAATGCAACAATAAATCCGCATAACCCTGTAACTTGCTTTCACAAAGTTTTTGACGAAATTCATTGGGAGGCGGAACGAGCCAATTGGTTGGTTCCAATTCTTCGTAGAGTGCGTGAATTTGTTCAGAATTTTTGGACGTAACAGCGTTTTGAATTTCTTTATTGAGTTCGGTAATTCGTGCTTTTTCAAATTTTTCTTGATCTTCATTCCAGAACAAATTTTCAGGATCAACCTTTGCGATGGCGCGTAATATTTCCAGACGTTCCCGAATAGAGGAGTTATTCAAGGCATGGAGTCGGTGCCAACGTAACAACGGTTCCAGCGGCGACATTTTTAGATACATGTCGTTTAATTCTTTCAAATGTCCGTCAGAAAGCGGTTGAGGAACATCGAAACCGAGTGTCGAAACAATATCAATCCATTCTTCTCGTTCTGTAAAATCAAGGGAAAGATACATTTCGGTCAAATTCGGTTTCATTTCCGCCAAACGAATACCTTCTGCAATATTTCCGCTACGGATATGCTGAATACATTGCAGCATACGACGATTACATTCCGCACAACATTCCGCATAGTCACGGGCATACGTTTGTATCTGATCCGGTAAGACCGTTTCAGGAAAGGACATTACCGTCCGAATATTTTCGATTAAAACTTGAAGATTATTCATGGTTTAAAATTTTTAGCAACTAATTAATTATAACACGAAATTAAATTCGGCAACGAAAAAAAACATGGCGAATTGGTAATTTTATTTCGTGTAATCAATTATTTTTTATTGGTACCCAAAAAGGATCGTGTTTTCGAATTTTCCGACTTGTTTTCATCATCCTTATCATCATCTTCCTCCTCGTCTTCAACATCTTCATCTTTATCTATTTTTGTATCATTATCAGTCGGTTCTGGAATAACCGCATCTTTTTCATTTGCCATATCAGGTTCTTTAATACTGAGTAGTTTTAATTTTCGTTTCGAGTCTGTCGGATGGGTTATCATGATTGCAAAAGTCATTGGTTCTCCCTGATAGATGATCTTCACTTTATCAAGAAGAGCTTTGTACTCTTTGAGAACTTTGAGTTTTCCATAATAGTTATCGTACACTTTTTCTAGATTATTCAATTGCGGTTCCAATCGGCTATTAGCACTGCGGCAATTTGAAATAATCGATTCCTGATGCGAAATTCGTGAACTGATTGATGCGGCAGCGGCAGAATTAGCCATCGATAATTGCCGATTAAGAACACCTATTGCTCGTGATGCTTTATTGGCATTGGAATTATTCCTGTTGAATTGCCGACGGACTTCAAGCATGTTACTACGCGCCCGATTGACGGCTTCGGTTCCTTCCTTAACTTTAGCATCAACCATTTCTGGAGAAATTTTTGTATTGTAAATATAACGTTTCAAAAGAGCAGAATCACGTTTGATTTCATCAACTTCAATGGGAATATTCCATTCTCCGCTGTTTTTTGCAACCGGTGTTTGCGGAATAAGTTTTATATGAATAGTATCATTGTCATCAACCTGAAATTTTAGCGTATCCGGTGCAAGCGTTTCCCACATATATCTTGTACGATAACCTTTGGTATCTGTAATCAGCAACTGACTGCTGGAAAATCCAAGTGCGTTAAAATCGTAATCGAAACCAGATAAAGTAATTTGTCTTTGTGAAGGACGGAATGTTGCGTATTCTATCGGCGAAAATAAAGGCAATTCCTTGATAAGATTTTCATTAGATATTTGAACAATTTCCAATTCTCCAATCGCTATGCCGTTTAATTTACGTAATGATTCTGGAGTAATGGATGAACTCTCAAGCCATTGACCATGTAATCCTTTTTCGTCCAAAAAGAAACGAAAAACATCCTCGTTTTGACAGGAAATAACAATTTCATGTGGTGAAATATTTTTGTCCGAAAAAACGGAATTCGGTATGTAAGAGATATAACGCAACGAAAATTTATCTTTCAACACCCAAAGATCAGCAAACTTCGGATGAATACTTTCTGGATGTTGGACAGTTCCGCTTGCTCCAAGAAACATCGGTTTCAAAGGAAAATTTTCTGATAACGATAATATTGCCGCCGGACCGCATGGAAGACCGGACAAATCCGATTCTTCAATAATCCAATGATGAGCAATTCGGTTGGTACGACCGGAATAATCGTTCCCACAATCCGCAACACGGGAAACGATATGCCGGTTTGTTCCGCCTGTTCGCCGGACAACATGCAAAAATGCAACCGGATTCCGGTCGTCGCCTGCTGCAAATTGATGCGTGTAACCGCTCAACATGCTGACTTCCCGCGCTACATTAGGAGCCATACCGGAAGTTTGCGCTACAATCCCGAAACCGGAATTACCGTCAAGACATTTGGGCGACGAAGTAGAAATTTGTTCTTGAATCATGGCGAGTAAATAATTTATAAATTGTATCGAAAATACAAAAATGTTGCATTTTTGGTTCCTTGTTATTTCCTTTTTAGTACGGGAACACAGTATTTTCCCGCCAATGTCTGAGCGTGGAAAAACGGAACTTCCGCCCAAATCGGTTTAATATCGGCAGGACGAAACATTAACGGACATTTACCATCTTTGTCCGGCTGCCCAACTATGGGTGCGGTTCCGGTTGCACTCACCGCAATATACGTAACTTTTTCAGCGTTTGCCTCCGCCGTTCCGACAAGATCAGGAATTAAATCAGGTTCCAAATTCACATAAAAAAAATCGACTGTCAAGTCCTTGAGAAGTCAATACGCCAATTCAGAGTGTTCAAAATTTAACCTGAAAAAGACTGAAAATCATCGGGTATGGTATTTGCTAAAATAGATGAATTATTGATCTTTCCTGTAAAAATGGTAATATCTCAGCAGTTTTAGTGTTTTGTAACCTTATATTTATGATGTTTTTAAATCTTTGGAAATTTTTATGAAATATTATTGTTATCGTTCATGGTTGTTCCTTTTTTTAGTTGCATTATTACTTCGGGCGGGCGCGGCAGGTTATTGGGAATATCGCGTAGGAACAGAAAAATTTTATTTCGGCGATAGCGATACCTACTGGAAATTAGGACAAAATATCGCAACAGGGAAACCTTATACTTATGGAAATCAGGCAATTCACCGAATGCCAGGGTATCCGGTACTTTTGTCACCATTGTTCCTTGTTTTCGGCGAAAATCCGCCCATTCGGGCTGCACGTTTCGAAAATGTTGTGATCGGATCATTAACAGTTTTGGCAGTCGCATGGCTTGCGTGGATTCTTTTTCATGATTCAACATTGGCATTGCTTGCGGGTTGGATCACTGCCTTTGAACCGCTCAATATTATGATGAGTGTTCTCGTTTTGAGTGAGGCTCCGTTTTGTCTTTTTCTAGTCTTACACCTTGCCTATTGGATCAAATCGCTCAAATCATTTCCCAAAACAGCTTGGTTCTCACTCCTTTTGTCAGGTCTTTGGGCGGCAATGGCAATTTATTGCCGTCCCAGTTGGCTTTATTTTATTCCGTTTGCCGTTGTTCTCGGAATAATTCTTTCGTTACGAAATTATAAGCCCATTCTTAAATCCGGTATTATTATATTTGCCGTTTGTTTACTTTGTCTTGTTCCCTGGTGGGTTCGTAATTATCATGTTTCCGGGCGTTTTGTTTCGACAACACTGCAAGTTGGTCCCAGTCTCTACGACGGACTCAATCCCAAAGCTACCGGCGCAAGCGATATGGAATTTGTCGAACATTTTCGTAATACCGAAATAACTCTCTTTCCCAATGTTGCCCCCAATACTCTGGAATACCAACTTAACCAAAAAATGCGTCAGGCTGCTATCCGCTGGGCTTGGGAACATCCTACACTTGCTTGGAAATTAGCAAAAATAAAATTTCTCCGACTCTGGAATTTTCGACCAAACGAACCGTCTTTCTCTCATTTTATCATAACAATTATTATTTTTTGTACTTATTGTCCGGTTTTGGTGTTTGGTATTTTAGGAGCAATTCGATCTTTGTTTCATGATTTTTCAATTCGGCTGCTTTGGATTCCGGCAATTTATATTACGGGTTTACACATCATTTTTGTAAGTTCTATTCGTTACCGTGTTCCGGCGATGATCTGTTTTTCCATTCTTGCTGCGTGGGTAGTTCTCGGCATAATCAGAAAATTCCGAAAAACCTAATCAATCCGCCGAACTACCTAACACAACAAGAACAAAATAGTTATGAAGGGTTCACCGATTGGAATCAATGATAAGTCAACCGGTACAATCTTTCAGAGAAGGAATTACCGACTGTATGTTTATTTATTTACAACAACTCCTTCTTGCCAACTTCCGAAACTATCGGAGGGAGAATTGCTTCTTTTACAGTTCCGTATTGACAATTTGTTGTTTTTGGTGAAAATAAAAGCTCTTGAAAATTTCTAATTTATTGGAATAGTCAAATGGATTTAAAGCAACGTACCAGCGGCGTTTTGATGCCGCTTTCCTCGCTTCCTGGTGCTTCTTTTTGCGGAAATCTCGGTGAAGGTTCCCGACGATTTGCCGATTTTTTGAGCCGTTCAGGTCAAAAAGTTTGGCAACTCTTGCCGGTTAATCCGATTGATGCTTGTTTTTCGCCGTATGCAAGCATCTCAACTTTTGCCGGTGATCCTATTTACATTGATTTGGAGGATTTGGTGCGGGTCGGACTGCTCGAACCGGATGAGGTTGTTTCAATTCCTTCCGCTCCAAAAAATAAAACCGTTTTTCACGCCGCCCGTGAAATTCAAATGCTATGTCTGAAAAAAGCATTTAACCGATTTCGCCATTCATCCGTCAACACTAAATATCATACAATTTTTGATAAATTTGTTAATGAAAATCCTTGGATTGGTCCTCATGCATTATTTTGTACATTAAGTGAGCAATTTGGAACATTCGATTGGACATGCTGGCATGACAAAGCGTTGCGAAACGCCGATCAGGATGCTTTGCGGCATATCTATCCCGAACTCGAAGAACTTGTCCTCTTTCAAACCTTTTTGCAACTTTTATTCACTGTTCAATGGGATGAATTACATAACTATTGCCGGAATCTTGGTATCAGTTTAATCGGTGATATTCCTATTTATGTTTCAAAGAACAGTGCGGATACATGGTCGGAGCCGCGGTTGTTCCAACTGGACGAGCAAGGACAGATGAACCGTGTTGCCGGAGTTCCTGCCGATAGTTTCAATCCCGATGGGCAACGTTGGAACGCCCCGCTTTACGATTGGGAAGTCCACAAAGCTGAAAATTACGCATGGTGGACATTCCGAATTGGTAATGCCTTACAACGATTTGATGCTGTTCGGCTGGATCATTTTATTGGTTTTTACAATTATTTTAGTATGACGCCCCAACCTGATCCCAATGATGCCGGTTATTGGGTTCCAGGACCGGCTCATGATTTTTTCGATTCAATTTTACGCGAATTTCCCAATGCTCAATTAATTGCGGAAGACTTGGGGGTGATGAACCCTGGTGTTCACCAACTGCGTGATGATTATGGATTTCCGGGAATCAATGTTTTTCAGTTTCATTTTGATTTTCGGCGCAACACCGATGCCACTGAAGAATGGAAAGAAAATTCGCTGGTCTGTACCGGCACTCATGATACGAATACATTAGCCGCTTGGTTTGACGAAGTTCTTGCTGATCGGAAAAAAGCAGAACCGTTTTGGGATTTGAAATTTCTCCTGAACATACTCAAACCGTTTGTACCATCCGGTTCTCCGCTTAACCGCCGGACAATTATTGAAGCAATTGTCCGAAAAGTAATGAGTTCTCCTGGAAATGTTGCGATTTTTCCCATGCAGGATTTGTTGCAACTGCCTACCGAAGCCCGAATGAATTTTCCCGGTCATGCCGAAGGAAATTGGGTTTGGCGATTGGACGAATCACTGTTGACCGACGAATTATCCCAACAACTTGAACATTGGACAACTGAATTTAACCGAAAACAATAATAGTTACGAGTGAATAGTTAATAGTGAATAGTGAATAGTGTCGCAAGCGGGGTAATTTTGTTGGGGTAATAATGTGATTGTGGCATTATCAGTTCGTAACTATTAACTATTAACTATTAACTATTAACTAAAAAAAATGATTTATCTTGATAATAACGCAACAACAGCGGTTGCGCCGGAAGTTCGGGATGCGATGTTTCCGTTTTTCTGTGACCGATATTTTAATCCGAGTTCGATGTATGATGCTGCCAAACCGGTGAAGCATGCGGTAGAATCTGCCCGTGAATTGATTGCTCAATCTCTTGGAGCGTCACACACATCGGAGTTGCTTTTTACTTCCTGCGCAACCGAAAGTCTCAACGCCGCAATTTTCGGAGCAATTCGTGCCCAACCGGAACGACGGCATCTGATTACTACCGCCGTAGAACATCCCGCTATTCTCGAAGTCGGAAAAGAATTACAACGTGAAGGGTTGGAGATTTCGTTTATTGGTGTTGATCGGCAGGGGAATTTGAATCTTGGTGAATTTGTACGGGAGTTGCGGAATGATACGTTGCTTGTTGCGATAATGCATGTGAATAATGAAACCGGAGTTGTCTTTCCGATTGAGCGGCTTTCACGAGTTGTCAAAGAAACCAATCCGTCTATTTTGTTCCTTTGCGATGCGACTCAATCCATGACCAAAATTCCTATCCAATTGAACGGTAATTTTCGTAATGTCGATATGTTGGCATTTTCGGGACATAAATTCCATGCCCCTAAGGGGATTGGCGGTTTGTATCTTCGTCGCGGGACTCGTTGCCGGACGTTTCTGATTGGCGGACATCAAGAATTGGGGCGGCGCGGCGGTACAGAAAATGTTCCGTATATTATCGGAATGGCAGAAGCTATCGCACTCACCGCCAAAACTCATAATGAAGACCAAAAACGTATAGAGTTCCTGCGAAACAAATTGGAAAACGGAATTGTACAAAAAATCCCCAATGTCGAAGTCAATGGTTCCGGTACGGAGCGAATATCCAATACGCTTAATATTGCAATTCATTATATTGAGGGCGAGGGAATTTTGTATCAACTGAGTGATCTTGGGATTTGTGCTTCGAGCGGTTCTGCGTGTACTTCCGGTTCACTGGAGCCGTCGCATGTTTTAACCGCAATGGGTATTCCGTTTACGGCAAAACACGGTTCGGTCCGTTTTAGTCTGAGCCGATATACTACGGAAAAGGAAATTGATTTTGTTATTGATACGTTTCCAGAAATTGTTGCGAGGTTACGGCGTTTGTCCCCATATTGGGATCAGACCGCCAATAAACCAAGAGAACTCCAATAACTATACTCAATCCTGTTATCAATTGGTTGTTTTTATATTGGGAACTTCTAATAACCAAGTTAACGGCGGTGTTTACCCCGCACATTGTGCATAAAATCCAACAACGCGGGGTAACCCACGCCGTTAACTCGCGGTGAATTTTGAGTTTTTAGAAGTTCCCATAAGAGATTAAGGAAATTCCACGAAAAGATGACCCAAAAAATGATTCCACTGATATGTTACCAATTTTTTTGTTTACTAAACAAATATCCGAAACAACCTTTTTAGTAATCTATCAGTGGAATTATTGTTTAAGTTTAAAAAGGTCTTCGCGTAGAGTAGTCGAGGGACGTATCGGTTTAGGTTTAGCCCTATTCTGTTTCGGGATTTCTCTTTTTTGTGTCTCATTATGCTCATACCTTGCTTCTACGCCTCCTCACCCCTCGTCCCACCGGACATGTAGATTTCCCCCATCCGGCGGTCATTGATGCACTCACCGCAAGTTTTCACGAGCAGCCAGTCGTATCACGCCCAATTTCTTGTAAATCAGAGCGTACCAACTCATCCCTTCAGGCGGTTTGAAAGGGCGTTGACTTTGATGTTTCAAGAATTGTATCAATCGCTTTTGTACATAGTTGTCTAATGCCGCAAACGGTTTGGAAGGATGACCCCTGCTAAAATATCCAGACCAGCCCCTCAAATAACTATTGAGACAACCAATCGTCACATCCAAAGGTAAATATCCAAACATCCCCGTCGGCGATCCGTCAACTCATGAATACGTTGACGTGCCTTTCGCATTGACCTCTTAGATGGTGTTCTGTTCCAATAACGATAATTACCCTCATTGAGGCTTCGATTGTATCGAAATGAATAGCCAAGAAAATCAACTACCATACCAGATTTTGTTGCATGGATCACTTTTGTCTTTTCTCGATTGATTTCTAATCCCATTCAGTTTTCTATCTTTGTTGTCACCCAATCCCGCACTCGATTTCCAGCGTACCGTGCCATAATCACAAAATCGTCCGCATAACGTATCAAACGGGCATTGATTGTGTTACGTAATCCTTCCTTGCTATGAAACACGAAAATCAAACCAGTGTAAATAAACATTGACTAACAACGGCGAAATGATTCCGCCTTGCGGGGTTCCACGTTTCGGGCGAGATGTCCACGTTCCTACTAAAAGACCAAATTATTACAGGATACAGTATATATTGCTGTTTATTTATCATCTAGTTCAAACAGATAGTTGTTTTGTTTTTTACTGACAGTTGCGTTTAATAGCGGTTTGTCAATTTGAGCATACTTTGCTGGAAGAACCGATTTCATTGTTGGACGTTGATTATTTTGCGGCTCTTCGCTTGAACCCCATTGCGGTGCTTGTGATACTTGCGGTACTTGAGATTCTGCCGATGGAATAGGATTTCCGTTTGCGTCCAATGCGATAATTTTTTCAACCAATACATTGTACTCGCCAGCAACTGCACCGGATTTTGCAGCACCGGCTGTAACCAACGAAAATGTCCCATCCGAATTAGTAAGAGCCGCCGCCATCACACCTGACGGGTCTTTCGGATAAAAACTAATTTGAGCCTCGCCCAATGGTTGCCCATTGTATAAAAGTTTTCCACTCGCTGGATAAACCATATGTCCTTTTGGGTCGCATCCGGCAAAAAATACACAAACCGTTAACGTTAAAATAGCGGTCAAAATCATCCAATAAAATTTGGTTTTCATAAAAAAACTCCTTGAAAATTAAAAGTGAAAGTTAAAATTAAGGTTTTCATTTTTCACGGTAACGATATGCTTTCTCCACTAAATGCGCTTCCGAGTGCTCCTAAAACTCCGAATACACTTTGATCGCCGTAGTGATCTACCATGTACCACACATTCTTTGAGATGTCGCCTGAATTGATGGTATTATTGATAAAATGTGTAGAGCCGTCAGCCATTGCAACATTGGCACCGCCAGGGTGATAACTGCTCAATGAGATAATTAAACTGGCCTTAATAGGATTATCTTCAAGTGTACCAACCATACACGATGGCGAGTTTGGCGGCAGCAATGAGTAAAATGCACTTATTCCAGAACAACCTTGTGGCCAAGACATTCCCATGTAGCCAACACTATCGTAAGTACCGTTTTGCCAACCTGCAACAGATGCTAAACACCAACTCATTGTTCCTGTCCAATCTGCTGCACCTAATTTTTTTCCTGCTAAGTCGCCGCGTTGACGCCGATTATTTTCTGATGATGAATAACTTGTGTTAGAACCGCACAGAACTTCACCGAGTAAAAAAGTATTGGTTGTTCCGTCAGTAATAAAGGAAAAATTGCGTCCTGTTTGAGTGCTGCCTCTTGGTCTTGCAAATACGCCGCGGAAATGTCTCGGTCCATCAGGTCCGCCAGTGGTGGAATTGACTTCGCCACAATTCCAGTTTGATCCATAATCGCCTGCACTAGCAAGGTAATTACGGCGTCCGGTTCCGTCAATAAGCACTTTTGCATTGGGATCAGATGGGCAAATCAGATTTGGAATTTGCCTACGGTAAGGAATATAATTCGCATCCCAAGGTTCACCGCCAAACGATGCGTAGTTCGTTGTTCCATTCAGAGATGCCGCTGTACCGCCTGTTGACATCATCTCGTAAACAGCACTTTGTTCTGTGAACGGCAACAACCAAACATTCCAAGCAAGTTGGTGATCACTAACGGTTTTGCCAAGTTTGCCAAGCGGAGGTAATTCTTGGTTGGTGTCATGATGGTTATGGCATGCGAGTGCCAATTGCTTGAGGTTGTTTGAGCATTGTATCCGCCTTGCGGCTTCGCGGGCAGCCTGAACTGCCGGCAACAGAAGTGCAATTAACACACCGATAATCGCAATAACCACAAGAAGTTCGACCAAGGTAAAGCCGAACGGTGAAGAGCGAAAAAGAGTTGAGAACTTTGACGAATAGTGCTGGAAAACCGAAGACTCTCCACTATTCGTTCTTAACTTTTCAATACAGAGTGCCCCCCCCCCCGGGTTTGCCCATTTTAACATTGGAATTTTCGCAAAAATTTCTGCAAAAATCCCGACCCAATACGTTACTAAATTTTTCATTGTCATACTCCTTATTTTGTAAGGTCATACCCTAAT
>JAITIZ010000529.1 GCA_031279215.1 Planctomycetaceae bacterium | reverse complement strand
AAAGGGAACCACAAAAAGTGGGGAACAAAAATAAACAGTCAAGAAGGATACCATAACTGCCTTTTTTTCGCTACCCCAATTTCTCTAAATTAACAACCACCCTGTGAACACTAGGAAATTTTGTGATAACAGTCTATTTTAATTTTTGTAATTAACCATTTTTTTGCCTCCCCAATTTCCCTAAATTAACAACCATTTTGTGAATACTGTGAAAATTTTTCACCAATAATTGCAATAACTGCAATAACAGTGATAAATTCCCATTGAACGTAATCGAAAAAATTGGTATCTTTCGGATTGAAGAGTAAATTTTTTTATTTCTTGTTGGTATTTTGGAAAATTTTATGATTTTGAAGAACAATGCTTTTTGATTCGGATAATACGATGTTTTATATGATTGCGGGGATTGTTATTATCACTGCATCGCTAATGTTGCATCAGTTCAAGCGTCGGCGGCGCGAATTGGAACAACAAGCCAAACACCGCGCAACTGTCGAAGTTGCCAAAGAACTGGAACAAAAACGACAATCTCAAATGGGGAAAATCGTTAAAACTAAACCCGAAAAATCATATTCTACAGCACCGGAACGTGTACCATTTCCAGATTTATCCGATAAACAATTTACCGGAACATATTCACCTCGTAATATTGCCAAATGGGAAGCGGAAATTCACCAGATTGGTCGTCAGATGATTGGAACGCTCGACTCCAAAATGGTTGTTCTCCAAACTCTTACCCAAGAAGCGAATCGGGTTGCCAATCGAATAGAGTTATTGCTCGAACGCTTCGAAGAACTTGCCAAAACTCAATTCAACTCGAAATTGCAACAAAACGAAGAACCAACACAATCTCTTTCCAATAAAGAGAAAACGTTATCAAAATTACCGGAAAATCTTCCTAATTTGATACCGGCTGGTATTGCCGAACTCCCCGCAAAATCACTCGTGTTGAAGGATCTCCAGCCGGACCAATTTCAACAACCCGATACAAATAAAATACCTGAAACCATTCCCCATGTAACAATTCTTAAAGTAGAAGAGACAAAAAAAGAAAACAAACCCGAAAAATGGTCTCATTCAACCGAATCATCAGAACAACAGTTTCCGCCAACAATTTCACTGTCAACAACAAACTCTTTAACAAACCCTTTAACGAATTCTTTTGGTTCTTTAGAATTACCGGAAGGAAAGGCAGAGAAAAAATTATTGGAAACAAGAAATGAAACAAAATCACCCTATTACGAAAAACCAATTCATTCGCAGGAAATAACAAACAACAGTTTACGGAATAGGGTTACAGGAACCGTTTTACAAACAAAACCGTTGCAAAAACAAGAAAATTTGTCCTTCAATTCGTTGTATGACGACGAATTGGTTGAGCGGGAACATGGGAAAGTTTTTGCTGTTGCCGCCCCTTCTGCCGCTCCTTCTCCCGCTCCTTCTGCCGCAAATCCAAAACCAACAACAGATTCACGCCTCGATTTACAAAAACAAATCGCAATGCTTACCAATTACGGTTATACTCCTCGTCAAATTGCCCAAAGTTTGAATATTACAGTGGGAGAAGTTGATCTCCTGCTGAAGTTAAAAGGAGGGTAACAAATGTCGGAAAAACAAAAATTCCACAGAAATATTACGAACAAATATTAACTGCAAATGACGCCTACATTCACAACAAAACTTTTGATTTATCAAGGACCGATTGACTTGTTACTGTATTTGGTTCGCAAGGACGAGTTGGATATTCGGGACATTCCGATTACACTAATTTTGGAACAATATCTTGATTATATTGCAATCTTGGAGGAGATTGATGTGAATATGGCGGGAGAATTTTTGGCAATGGCAAGTATGTTAATTGAAATCAAATCGTTTGAAGTGTTGCCGGGTGAGGAAAGTGTTGAAGAAGAAATAGAAGATCCGCGTAAAGAACTTGTAGAACAATTATTGGAGTACAAAAAATTCTGTGACGCTGCCAATACATTGCAAACCCGCAGCGAACACTGGCAATTACGGTTTCCGCGTCTTGCCAATGACTTACCGCCGCGACCGCGCAACATGGCAGAAGAACCGATTCGGGAGGTGGAATTGTGGGATATCGTTAGTGCTTTTGGCCGTATTCTTCGTGAAAATTCGCCGAAAGCCAAACATGAGGTCATCTATGACGAAACACCAATTTCAACACACATGAAACGAATTTATCAACGACTCAAAATCGAAGAACGAATTTCGTTTCGTCAACTTTTCGTACCGGGTCAACATAAAACATCAATGGTTGGAGTTTTTCTTGCCTCGTTGGAGCTGGTTCGGCATGAATACGCCAATATTTTTCAAGACGGTAATTTTGGTGAAATAGAGTTGACGTGCCGACAAAGTACAAAATCACTTGATTTCGCCGCTCTGGACACTGTTGCCTAAAAATAACTGTCGTTTTTTTGCGTTGTGGATTTTAGCCGGAATGATTGCCGTTTGGTTAGTAATCCGCTTGCGACTCCTTCCACTATCAATTATACACTATCAACTATTTTCATGCCCTTGCAGGGGGTGTTATGTTGGGTTTTTTGATAGTAAGTATAGCAAAGCGTAATGTAACAATCTATTTCATGAACGAACACATAATTGAAATCGTCCGCAGATGACGCAGATTTTCGCAGATTATTTTCAAAAGTTTTTTGAAAATAATTTTTTGAAAATAATTTTTTGTATTTTTTATCTATTCTTCCTTTTTTTGTGTCGTTATTTCGTACTCTTAAAAAATAATCTTTGAAAATCCGAGAAGATCGAATCTCTGCGAAAATCGCTGGACAAAAATCTGCGAAAATCTGCGGACTGAACTACGATTCTCTGTTTTAGAAAGTTTGTCGCGCAAGTTTTGCCGGATCATCGTTGGGAGTGAGCGGAACAACACGGTATTTCAACGTGTATTTCGATTCTTTAAACCGGAACTCGTCATGCGTCTGTGCTCCCCAACTGTCATCACCGCCCACGCCCATTTGTGCGTAATCAATATTCACAAAAATATTGTTACTCGGCGTCATTTTGTACGGATGGTCATGTTTTTCCAGTTCATCTTTTGAATAACGCGACGCGCCAAACGCAATTGTTCCCGCATCCAGTTTGCCTTTCGTTTGACCACGCAACTTATTATCTGTTACGTTTGGCATGGAACAAAACAGGAAACCGTTACCGTCCTTGTTACGGAAAGCAACCCAACGGACATCGGTTCGATAACCGTTTTCACCAGGTTCCGTGTAATCGGCAACAAACATCTCCTCCACCGTTGTTTTGTACCGTCCAACCGCCGAACCTTCTTTTCTGTCCCAATAATTTTCATCAGGACCACGTCCATAATATTCAACCTGATTAAATTCATCGGGCAACACCAATTGTGTACCAATTCGCGGCGGATCAATCATACCTGCCGGTTTGTTGACATCGTAAATCACAGCAACACCGTTGTCGGTTGTTCCATACGTCAACTGGGCATTCACCTCCTCAGGTGTTTTTCTCCAAATACCGTATCGTTTTGTGAAATTGTTACCGCGATCATTGTCGGTCGGCGCACGCCAAAAATCGGGTTCCGGCTGCGTACCGAGTATTTTTTGTAATTTTTCCAGCCCCGCACGCTGATCCCAAATCACTTTGGTGCGCGGCGCAGGTTTGTTATATTCCGGCAACGGAATTTGTTCCCACGCAACAACATGTCCTTTTTTTGCCCACGCCGTGTCTTCTTTCAGAACAAACCGGATATTGGCAAAATATTCCGCACCGGATTCTTCATGCACTAATTCCAGCGGCGTCGCGAATAAAGGAACAGATATTGTTTCCTGCGGCTTAATTTGTTCCAGACCGCCAGTAATCACTTCCTTGGAAACCGCTTTGCCGTCAGCAACAATTACCGATATAATTTCAATATTATCAAGCGGAACAAAAAAGTTTTCGTTATAAATAGAAAAATTTTCGCCGTCACGTTTAACCCAGATATTTTGGTACTCTTTTTTGACTTCGTTCAAACCAGGGTGAGGTTTACGGTCAGGTGAAACCAAACCGTTGCAACAAAAATTCTGATCACTCGGAACACCGGCAGGTCCGAAATCACCGCCGAATGCATAATACTTGCCGGTTGAATTTTTCGTTTCTTCCCGAACCGCTTTTGAAAAATCAATATCAATTACGGGTTGATCGTCAAGTACAATTTTTGCCGAAGCAATATAAGCCTGAACAATCCGGTTTTTGTGGTAAGCGTTTCGTCCAATTTCAACCGGTTCTTTGGCGTTACCGATTCCATCGGTGTACGGTTTTCGTCCCAAAATCTGACCGTCAACCGCAAGCGTCAATTCCTTACCGTCATAAGTTCCGGTAATCGTATGCCAGTTATTGTACCAATTTTTTGGAACAGTTACCGTAACATCCGTCCAGCCGTTATGATGAACATAAAACTGAATCGAATTTTGATCGGCTTGTTTCAAACCGAATTGTGTATCACCTTTGCCGATGAAGGGACCGGCTGCACCGCCAAGAGGAAAGACAACGGCTTCGAGTTTCAATTTTTTCTTGCCCGCCTGAATCGTTGACGGTTCGGCAACTGTTGCGTAACCTTGTAAAAACTTTTTGCCGTTTTTGTCAATAATGGTACCGGAAACGGATGTATTTAATTTTGCCGGAAGAATCCAGCGTCCGGGGATATCCGTTAAAAGTCCCTGATCAACCCAATCCCATATAAAACCGCCTTGCATGTTCGGATATTTTCGTATCGCATCCCAATATTTGAAGAGATCACCGTTGGAATTACCCATAGCGTGAGCATATTCGCACGGAATTAACGGTTTTTGGGGATTATTTTCGGCGTATTTAATCATGTCCCAAACTTTCATGTACATCGGGCAACAAAAATCAGAATTACGATCCCAATTGGCACGTTCGTATTGAACCGGTCTTGTCGGGTCGTGTTCTTTAAGCCAATCGTAAGTCGTTTCAAAATTCACACCGTTGCCCGCCTCATTGCCAAGAGACCAAATAATCACCGACGGATAATTTTTGTCACGCTCATACATACGGATGGTTCGATTAAGATGCGCTTCCTTAAACGCCGGATGTTTCGCCAAGGTCGTTTCGCCGTAACCCATTCCGTGCGATTCAATATTCGCTTCATCAATTACGTACATTCCGTATTGATCACAAAGTGAATACCAACGCGGATCATTCGGATAATGCGACGCCCGAACCGCATTGATGTTATTTTGTTTCATTAACTTAATATCGTTAATCATGGATTCGACCGAAATCGTATGACCGTTAATCGGATCATGTTCATGACGATTAACACCTTTGAGCAGAATCGGTTTGCCGTTGACAAGAAGTTGGGCGTTTTTGATTTCGACTTTTCTGAAACCGAAATGAATAGGAATGTTCTGTTCACCGCAACTCAACACCATTGTATAAAGATTCGGTGTTTCGGCTGTCCATTGGGAAACATTTTCGAAATGAAAATTAAACGTTGTTTTCGTTTCATTATTATTACTACGAGAAGGTTGAGTTGCTGTTGCAAAACCGACTTTTGCTCCGACAGTTTTTGAAACTTGAATTTCCAAAACACCGTTTTTATAGTCATCGTCCAAAGTTGCCGTAACTTTTATATCGCTGATATGTTCTTTCGGCAAGGCGTACAAGAAAACGTCACGGAAAATACCGGACAACCGCCAGAAGTCTTGACATTCGAGCCACGAGCCATCCGACCAACGAAAAACTTCAACCGCAATTTTATTCTTGCCCGGCTTCACATATTTCGTAATATCAAATTCAACCGCTGTTCGTGAATCTTTTCCCATCCCGACTTTTTCGCCATTGACCCAAACATAAAACATGGATTCCACTCCGGCAAAATGCAAAATGATATTCTGACCGGAATAATGTTGCGGAATTTCAAAATCGCGACGGTACATTCCGATGGGATTGTATTTAATTTGTAATGTCGGCGGGT
The DNA here is from genome assembly GCA_031279215.1 of Planctomycetaceae bacterium. Classification (GTDB taxonomy): domain Bacteria; phylum Planctomycetota; class Planctomycetia; order Pirellulales; family Thermoguttaceae; genus WRKP01. Next base: position 1,835 of record JAITIZ010000529.1, on the reverse strand, counting down.
TCCAAGGTTTTTCCCAAGGATAAGGAATATTGACGTAAATCGGATAATCGTCCACCACACCGCCGAGATTTGTTGGTGCATAATCTTTGAGTTGCCCGATAAAACGCGGCAACTGCCAATTCGACGGAACCGGCAAATTAAGCCACTTTGAATCGTCATAATCCGGTTTCGCAAAATCGGCGATTCGTTCTACCGGATTGTGAACGAGTTGAAATTTCCAATCGCCGTTGAGCAACACACAATCGTCAGCATGACCGTTATAAAACGGTACAACAATACTGGATCGCGGCGGCAGATTGTTAATTCCGGTCAATTGCGGATTTTCCCAATCGTTCACACGTTGGTTATTAAACGCCTGACCGAAAACGTTGAAAACACAGAGACTTTGGAACATCAGTAACAAAAATAATCGTTTCATCATTGTTTAATTTGTTGAAAAAAGGTTAGGAACGGACAAACCGCCAAAAAGACTACAAACCAGTCAACTGTAATATACTCATTGTACTTTAAAATTCGGTTTTATAAGATTAGAATTTTTGTATTCTTTATTTAAAAATCCTGTAAATCCTGTTTATCCTGTCAAAATCCGTTGATCTTGTCAAAAAACGAAAACCGAATTATCAAGTGTAATGAGTATAGTATAACATATTGGTCAGGCAAAAAAACAATACCGATAAAATTGGGAATTATACTTCATGCAGCCATTTGATTAATGTTTTTTCTATTCTTCCTTATCTCGCGCAATCTCTCCCGGAGTTGACTGTTGATCCTGATGTTTATAGGTTTTTCTTAGGGGGTACATTTTTTGTAATCTATCAGTGGAATAATTTTTTGGGTCCTATTTTCGTGAAATTTCCTTAAATCTCTTAATGTTTTCTTAGTCCCGCAGGGACGAGATGTGCATAACCGTAGGTGTAGCGAAGCGCAACCTACGGTCGGTCAAAATGCCCAACATAACAAAGCCCCGCACGGGGCGAGATTATCAGCCACAACAATCATCATCTCGCCCTTGCGGGGCTTTAGAAAATTGGGGAGTTCCTACTCCGGCGGTTGCGCTTCGCTTCACCGCCGGTTATGCATTTCACACCCCTAGCGGGGTTAAGAGTGAAAAACAAAAATTCCACTGATATATTACAGAGATTGTTTTTTGAATGTTTGAAATATGTAGTGGTTCCGATTTAAGAGGTAGGCGATCTTTCGCTGAAAGGCTTTCACCTACGGTTGCCTACCTTCCGAAAATGTAATGGCAATATAAAAACAACCAATTGATAACAGGATTGAGTAGACTACCAAATTTTTTTGGAATATAATTTCTGCCCAAGAACAGGAAAAAAAGTTGGGGGAGGGATTGACATATTTTAATCTCACATGTAATATACGTCGATAATTAATTTTGTATCTTTTTTGATTTCAACATTTGGAGACCAAATTAAATTTTGAAAAATAAATCGCCTGAATTTTTGTTCGGGTGTTAAAAAAATCGAGTACGTCAACTATTGAAAAAATTTGCTTCGGCAAACTGTAATTTTTTGCAGACCAACGGAATTTCCGTGTAAAAAATTACTGTGACATTACAAGGTTGCGTGTCTCCCGATAAGGGAGCGTCGCGTGTAATGTCGTAGGTACAATTCAGCATTGCATATTAAAATTAAAATATGTATTGCGCCACTTTGGTCGGTGGGAATAAACCTGTTTTTTCAATCGTGTCGCTCCTAATCTAAGAGCGATATTCTGTTGCCGTTTCTCGGCTTGTGTTTTCCCCACTTTTTAGCAACAGCAGATTATTTGTTATGTAATCTGTAAAACTTAATACCTCTTTTTTAAAAGGAGAAAAT
>JAITIZ010000488.1 GCA_031279215.1 Planctomycetaceae bacterium | reverse complement strand
TTTCTCCGCATTGAAAACCTGACTCTGAGCATATGGTTCCCAATACCACGCAGTAGGAACCTGATACGGCTCACTGATACCGTTGTTACCATTTGCTTTCCAGATATTCCAGGACACAGTTGTCGAATCAGTATCTAATTGTGTAATTGTAAGCAGGCTTGTCTGATTATCTGTAGTTGCGTTATTCAGAGTGTTCAGATGCTGAAGAACATTATTAGTTTCAGATAACCCAAACCACTTCGTTGCATCATTAGGATCCCAGGTACCTGATGTACCTGAACCTGCTGGTTGTGAACCATTAGATGTTGTGATCTCTGAGGTAGGACCTATAACATGATTATTATTAATTCGTCCATTCTCAATTGTGTGCGAAACTTGTACTTGCGTCATTCCGCATGGCGTCATGAAGTTTACAAGATTTGCGCATAGAGCGGTCATGATCACGGCATTGAGGAATTTTTTTATTCTTTTAACCCATTTTTTTGAATTTCGTATCGTAACGGTATTCTCCGTATTATTGTTCTCCGAATTAGACCTTACGGTCGATAGGAAAGGTATATGTCTCTTTTGACCAATCATCCGAATATTTCTCCCAAAAACAAATGAAAAACAAACACAATCAAAAAAACCTCCATGAAACATTATCCTTACTATAAATGTTTCACAGTATCGATCCCAATAGTTTCAAAAAATTATCACAAATAACAAAAAATCTAATTTATCGATTAAATGGAATATACCCCATCGTAACCAACCATACCTCATAATAATTCCGCCGTCTTTTTATTTTAAAAACGGAATAGACAAAATGTATGGAAAATAGTGATTTGTCTTAAACTCAATACCAAATAGTTCGCAGAAAGAAATCAATGTTGCGAGGAATTGTTATTAGTATTCCGTAGTTTCAGTGTCTCAAATGCTGCGGAATCGTTACAACGTATTACAGAAATAATAAAGAAATATTCTTGTATCCCGCTTAAAATAAGTGTTACAAGAACGATAAGATTCAAGAAAAGAAAAAAAGAAAATTAACCCCAAAAAATATGTTCGTTTATCGTGAACAGTGAGTAATGAAAAATAAATCGCTACATTATTTCACCTTTTTAACATCCGGTTTGTCCCATCAAAAAATACCATTGCCGACATCTTCCATTGTTATATTTCTCATTCTATCGCCCATGTGCCTTATAAAATTGATTTACTTTGTTCTAAGGTTGACTTTTTCAGTTTATATCAATTATAACCAAGTTATATCACTCCTAATTTGTACAAATTAACACTGTTGATAGTTGAGAGTTGATAGTGGATAGTGGATAGTGTCGCAAGCGATTTATAACCATTCCGGTTAAAAATCCGCTTGCGACACTATCCACTATCCACTCTCAACTCTCAACTACTATCCACTATCCACTATCCACTCTCAACTATCAACTACTATCCACTATCAACTCTCCACTCTCCACTACTAACTAATTTATTCAGATCGGATGAGTTCAAAATAACGGCGTATCATTTGGCGTTGTCCCAGTGGAATCGGTTCGGCTTCGAGAACCGCTTCGGCAATTTTATGATATTCCTGAATTGATGATTCCCGTTGTTCCCGTACGATTTTCTCTTGAGTTGCTTCGTTTGAGTGGAATTTTTCGTATTCCGATTCGCCGTCTTGCCCCAATATTCCTGTAATATTTTGTTGTTCGCGTTGGCTTTCCAGTTGTGCGGCTTCGCCCGAAGCCGGATTGCCCGCCGCACCGGTTCCCCAATTTTTGTCCGCTAAATCCGATTTATTGGTATTGCCGCCGCCGCTATTGGAATTATTCGTAACCCCGCCGCTCCCGTTGCTTTCCGATTTACAAAGCCCCAACAAGGTCAGCTTGCCCTCAAGACTGTTACTAATCTCTTTACGAAGCGCCTGCTTGTTACATTCAGCCGCCAATTCATCAGCCCCTTCCCGTAACTTATCCCCATCATTTTGCTCAAAACCTTCCGCTAATTTTTCGGTTGTTTCTTGAAGTGTTTTTTGATTCCGGTGATCCATATTTTTAAGCGTTGTCCGCATCTGATCGCCAACCGCATTACGTTCTTGTTTCGACATTGTTTCCATTGACCGTGTATCAAATTTTTTGAGTTCCTCCGCCGCCTGAATATATTGCTCCGCCCGCAATGACCTGCTAATTTCATGCGTCGCCTCCGCAACACTCAACGCCTCCGCAACCTCCTGCATCGAAATATCAAACGTCTCCGCCCGAAATTCACTCAACACCAAACGTATCGCCTCTTCCATCTCAGAAAGTGTTGAAAGCGACGCTTTCGTATCTGTTGCCGATTGATCAAGTTGTTTGACCAGTTTTTGAAGCTCCCCCGAAAGCCTCTTGAGTTTGACCTCTTCTGGATTCTTCTCCGCCAATTCCGTAACCTCTTTCACCAATTCCTTTTGAAGTGTTTCGGTAACAGCAATAATTTCCGGTAATCGTGTCAATATTACCGCATCTGCCTGCTGAAAAAAATACGGCAATATCAGCCCCAATACCATAGAAATCCCAAATAAAAAAATCGTACCAAAAAAATAAGACGGCAACCGGTAAGGAATAACCAATTTCGGATCAATTTTTCGTGCATAATTTGCCGCATCGTCAAGCTGCAGGCGTTCCATCAGAGTCGGTTCAGAACACAATAATAATTTCCTTGCAGTCAAAAGACGATCCTTAAAATGATAATACCCATCCGATAAACGCGCCGATTCATAACCGTCCACCGGAAAAAAAATCCCCGCAGCCACTCCAATAATTGTACCAAAAAATAGAATTAAAAAAAATAACAAAAAAAATAACAAATTGAAAAAATTCAAAAAACCCAAAATAATAAGAAACAATAATACAAACTCCAAAAGAACCACCGTTATCGAACTCAATAAAAAGCCCAAAACCGTCCCTTCAATAATTTTTTGTATTCGTTGCCGCCGTTGTATCATGTTTAACGGTTGCAGAATTGTTTCGCTTTTTCTCGAATTGGCGTTTGAATTATTAGAATTAAAAGAAAACATAACGTTAATAGTTAATAGTTAATAGTTAATAGTTAATAGTTGAGAGTTGAGAGTGGATAGTGGATAGTGTCGCAAGCGGATTTTTTATCACAATGGTTATAATTCCGCTTGCGATACTCTCCACTCTCCACTCTCCACTATCAACTATCCACTATCAACTCTCCTCTACTTAAAATATTTTCTTGCTACGGTTGATTTGGAGAATATGAATTTTCCTGAAGGTTCATGGGGAATTGAATCAACATATTCGTAATCAATCGTCATTCCGTTACCAAGATAGAGTTCGGTTTGTTCCCGAAGAAAGTCAAGATCGTGCTGTTGAAGAGGAACATCTTTACCGCAACCAACTCGATACAAAATTTTTCCGTAGTCTTCCTGAATAATTTGAATCTGCCCCAAAGAAGGACGTTTCGAAACAATAAAAGTTGCCAATGCAACACCAGAACAAAGCCGATTGTCCATTCCAACAATAAAATCCGTAACTCGCCCAGCAACATTATCAATTCTCGGCAATGACCGACCACACGAACACGTTCCGGTAACCCACGACGCCGTGTCGCCAAGTCTGTAACGAATCATCGGCATCGCTTCATTCAACAAATCAGTTACAATAATTTCGCCGGTTTCACCGCTTTCAGTATGACGTGAACCGCGAATCAACTCAATATAAAGCCCTTCCGCCATAAGATGCATCCCGCTATGTTGTTCACATTCACTGGCAATAACCGAAAATTCACGGCAGCCAAGACGATTAAACACCGGAGCCGCAAATACTCCCTCAATTAACTGCCGATCCTCCAATGTCAATACTTCCGCCGAAGTAATAATCCCCTTGGGTTGATAAGCCGAAACACCCCGTTGTTTCAAAAAAATAGCAAAAAGCACCAACGCATTAGCATAAGCCAATATCACCGGCGGTCGATAACGTTTTAATTGTTCGTTAAATTCAAACACTAATTCCGGTGTCATTTGAACAGAATTAAGTTGAAGAGTCTTGGGAAAAATCAAGGACTTGATTTTTTGTTTCCAACCGGAAGGCGGCATATCCCGAGCCGCTCCCCAAATCGACGCAAACCGTTGACCAACTTCATAACCCGCCCAACGATCATGCCGTAACATCGCCGCTTGCCTCGCCCATTTTCGCTCAATACTGTAGTAATAATTAACCGGCGTACCAGTAGAACCGCCGGTTTTGTCAAAAATCAAACGGTTTTTCGGAAACTCAGGATCAAGCATCGTGTGAAGATTCGCCTGCACATCACGCTTCTCCAATATCGGTACAGAAAGCATGTCCGCGTCCGTTCTAATATCGCTCGGAATCAGTCCCGCACGATCAAATACCAATTTATAATACGGAATCCGCCGATATGCCCTGTCAAGAATGTTACGTAAACGCCGCCAAACAAGCTCCCGAAGTTCTTCCGGCGAAAGAAATTGTGTTCGTTCAAATTCCCTTAAGTTTTGGATTTCCGCATAATCACCGCTCCGCCAAAGATCAAACGGATTCAAAATCTGTTTAACAAATTGTTGATAAACCGACATAAAATCAATTAAAAAAAATATAATATATCAGAGGAATTTTTTCGTAAGTGTCTATTTTGATATTTTTGTTTTAATTTTTTAACACGAAACACACGAAATTACACGAAAAATACAAAAGTTTTTTTTAGATATTTTTTTTAGATAGTTTTCGTGTATTTTGTGAAATTTAGTGTATTTCGTGATCTCAAAAAAACAAAAATTCCTGCGAAAATCGGTGGACTAAAATCTGCGTAAATCTGCGTAAATCTGCGGACGAAAATAAAGAATTACTTTTATTTTAATCCAGTGAAACCGGCATTCCATCATCACGCTGCCCCAGTTTTTGGTAAACATCCGCATCAATTGTTTCAAAAATCATTCGGATATTACCGTCACCAAAAGCATGGTTGGAACCGCTGACATGGAACGAATTGAATCCGCCGACCTGAAACTGTTCCGGTAATTCTGTTGCCCATAATATTTCAGGATTTGCCGGGTGTGTTTCCGTATTATTTTCCGTATTATTTTCATCTGCTGATATTTTGTACGGAAATCCTGCCGGATTGATTTGTCCTGCTGCATTAAACGGCATCAACCATGTTGCGTAAAAAGGTTTGTCATTGATTTTATGTCCGGTATTTCGGATTGTTCCCGGCGAACCGGACATCCAACCAAGTGAAGGATTCACCGCATCAGAGGGCAACACACCACGCCAATGTGATAACGGTACCATCGCCGCCTCGCCAAACCAAACAGTACAAGAATTACCGTCCGAAATATCTTTGCTCCGCAATTGACTGTTGAGAAAAAAAGTACCGCGATTTTTTGTATCAATAGGTGTTTCCGTTCCCTCATGACAAGCCATGTAATTACTGTACCGGCTTCCTTGAATAGAATAATCCGAAGAACATCTGAAAATATTAGGAGTTACAGAAGTCCAAGCTTGCTCATTTTCCGCATCATACACGCCCTTGGAAAAATCAATCATGTTGTAAAGCGGCGTCTGTTCCATAAACGGCAAAAGACGAGGAATCCAACCAAGATGATTACCAATCGGTACATTCCGAATCGGAGCCGTTGGGTTGACGGTTCCCGACGGTAAAACCCCAAATGATTCTTCATATTTTTTTGTTGCAATAACAATTTTGCTCAAATTGTGTTGGCAAGAACCGCGCCGGACTGTTTCACGAACCGCCAGAACAGACGGAATCATTATTGCAACCAAAATGTTGATCACTATCATAGTAACAAGAAGTTCTATGAGCGTAAAAGCACCCCAATTGATAGAAATACGTTTCGTTTTCATTTTTGTTTCAATTTTCGTTTTTGAGTTGAATAATGTTTGTTGACAGAATGTTTGTTGACAGAATGTTCATCGGCAATGTATTCCCCTGTTGATACAATAGTTTCGCTCCCTGTTTCAGCGGTAAGACGAAAATCAGCAATTCCATATAATTCCGAAGCCGGAATCGTAACAGAAATATCTTGCTGCCGCTTTTCGGCAATCCGAAGCCAATCATCCGTGAGAATATTCGCTTGAATTATTTGTTGTTTCCGTGCATTATCGTGTTGCTCACGGATCATTGTTTGCGCTAAAAGCATTACCGTACTGCCGACAATCGCCAGAACAGCAAGTGCAGCAATTGTTGATAATCCGCCCCGCTCATTTCGTAACAAACGATAATGATAAAGTTGAAAATGATAATGATTGAACATGTTTTGCCTCTTTGAATTTTTGTAATATTTCAGAAGACTTATATTTTTGTATCTTTAGTCGGAAATAATTCAAAATAAAAATTCCGATGAAATATTGAATCTATTTGTTAATTTTTCCGATAATTGTACGCCAATTACCGGCGTAACGAGGATCAATTCCAATCGTATCTTGACCGGTAATTTCCCGCGTGAACGGGTTTAAGTCTTCTTTTTTGGGCATCGGTAACAATATCTGATCACGGCGATCAACCGGTTGTGTCCAGATGTTGAGGGCAACCAATCCGGTATTTTTATCTTGTACGAACCACGCAACAGAATGATCGGGAAGAGTGTATGTTTCCGTTGCAATTTTATCGTCGTTTTGTATTTTGCGGCGTTGTAAAACCGGTTGTTTGGGAAATTCAGCCTGTTCCGGCGAATAAACAACTTCTTCACCAGTTGAAAAAGTTAGGCGAAGGGAATTATTTTCGAGTGTTGTTTGGGTTGCGGCGTGCAGGTCGGAACGGAATTGTTCGGAAAGACGCGATGCCGCCAACCGTGCAGAATCTCCGCGAGATTCCTTAATCCGTGTTTCCGTAACCAAAAACAGAACCCCAACCCCCAACCCAATAACCAATGTCTCCGCCCAAAAAACAAGAACCGCTTCAATCAGCGTAAAACCGGAATGTTTGCGTTTCATAGTCAAAAAAATAAAAAAAGTAAACAAAAAAAGTAAATAAATACACAAATATATCAATTATATCAATACGATCCATTTATACTCAATTATTGTGTTACGGGCGGCGTTAAGTCGGACGGTGAATCAGGTATCGAGTCAGATATTGAATCAGATATTGAGTCAGATATTGAATCGGGAGGAGTTGAATCCACTGCCCGAATAATCGGTAATTCACGGCGCGGACGGTTTTTGCCATTGTCATACGATAGAGTAATTCGATAAAAGGTGATGTTGTTTATTGCCGGTTCTTTTAACTGTTCGATGGTCAGTTTTCCGTCCGGTAATGACTGAGCCGCTATGTTTTCCAATGGTTTCCGTTTTTCATTGTTATTGTCCGACAATGTTTCAAGATCAATCATTTCTTGGATATTCAATAACGTATCAACCGCAATTTGTTGTAATTTCTGATGATTCCGATGATCAATCAGTTGAAACAGTGATTGCGAGAAAATAACCAACGCCGTCGAAATCAACACCAAACCGACACAAACATCCATTAAATAAACACCGTAACGTTTTCCCGCAAGTTTTCGCGGACAATCAAAAATAAAGAAATGATATTTTTGCATCATAAACACCTTTCGGATTCCTATCAAATTAAAAATTAAAAATCTGTATAAATTAAATCCATTAAAAATCACTGCCAATTCTCTGTTTTCCGTTCATTAATTGTTTTCCGCCGTTAATTCGCAAGGACTGTAATCAGTGTGATGAACGGCATGAAAAGTGAGAGAGCCAATATTGCTATGTATATTCCGAGTAGGATAACAAATAAGATAGAAAACAACTGTATTTGTACAATATCTGAGGTATGCTGTTGTTGTTCTTTGCCGCCGGCAACCTCCAGAAGCATCGCTTCCACATGGTCAGTGCGAACCGCCGACTCCAGAAGAGCCGCTTCACTCCGACTAAGCCAATGTATCTTCTGTAACGATTCAATCCAGTCGGCACCTTGAGCAATTTGTGTATTAAAATATTGTCCCAAACGGCAAAGATAACGGCTGGGAACAACTTGGGAATAGACATTGACAATTTCCTCAATTGGTCTTTTCAACTCCAAACCGGCAGCAAAAAGCCGCAAAAATTGAGCAGAATCACGTTGCCGTAATATTCTGCGTACTCCAAAAGGCCGCCAAGGAATAATTCCCGAACGAAAATTAAAATAAAAAATCGGTATCAGTATTAAAATAAAAAGTAACGGTAAAGATAAATACCAATATTTCACAAAATCATGTACAAAATTAATAACAAATAACGTTATACTAGGCAGTGTTAAACCAAAGTCCCTGAATATGTATTTCATTCTCGGCAAATCTACAAACGTATAAAGTAATGTTGGAAAAAGGAGAAAAGGTAAATACCAGTAGTACCAAATAAATCGAAACAAAGATTGTTCCTGAATTCGTCCGTTTGGGTAAACATCGCCAGCAGTTTGAGTAAACAGTTTATCGGGTAATTTTGTTCCGCCTAGTTTGATCAAACCGATAATATTGTAACCAATAACACCTTTCACGATTGATGCAGTATCAACAATAGAATATCCCGCCTGAAGTTTGTCCGCAAATCGAATAAGTTTTGCCCGATACCAAGGTCCCCAACACATCGACGCATAAGAATAAAGTACCTCATGAATAGGTGTTTCACTTTCCAGCGCCGTCTGAATAAGTGCCTGAACCATGCGTTGACGGCGTATCTTGAGAAACACAAAAAACATGATAATAAGCGGAATAAGGAACCAACTAGGCCAAAAAAGAACCAACAATACCACACCAAGTAAAGGAAATATTACCACAAAAAGAAAACAAATAATAAATCGAAATAATAGAGACATTGTATTTAATGAATAACTGAAAGTGGAAAATTGAATCAATAAAAATAAAACACCGGATTTTAATAGGATTAGGATTTTTAGGATTTTAATGTGAAATATTCCTGCCAATACCGGATATTGTTACGTCATCCGCTCAAAGGAGTTACTAGTTTAATCAACGGCAGAAATAGGGCAATAATGACAAAACAGAAAAAAGCCAAGAAACAAAAATAAAAAATCGGAATAAAAACTGTATAAAAAAAGAATGCAGAACCGGCTTGGTCGGCTTTGAGAACATCCAAACCGTGTTGTAACGCCGACGGAACCGTATCATTCTTTTCCGCCGTCTGAACAAAAGGAACAAGCCAACACGGAAAAATTAAAGGGAAAAACATAATAAGTTGCGAAAACTTGGTGCCTTCTTTGGCGAGAACAGCAGCTCGCAGACATCTTTTTCGATACGCCCGATTGAATGAAAAACTTCCCGCAGCAAGTTCCAACGCCTGATCCATCGGTACACCGTGCTTCATTGAAAATAATAATTGTCTTAATAATTTTTGTGAGGCAAGTGAACGGAAAAGATTACCCAGAATCGGAATACGAAACCAAAATGACGAAAACAAAAAGTGTTGCAAGAACAGGAGAACAAGAATACCGCCAATCAAAATAAAATGCGTTTCCGGTTGGGACAACTTTCGGCTGAATCCAACCATGAGTTTTGTTAGCAGTGGAAGTTGCATACCGAAATCCAAGTAAATTATCTCAAACCCCCACGTAGCCAAAACCAGCATTCCCACAACAAACAACATAATTCCAAACACAAATAACGGATAAGCCATTAAATTGGTTAATGTTTGGAATATTTTATTTCGGTCTTGTTCTGTTTCAATGAGTTCGGCAAAATATTCGGGAAAGTTACCGCTTTTGAAGGCGGTTTCTAAAAGAGCGGTTAATCGCCGCGGTAATTTTGCTTTTCGTACAGCAAGTTGCGGCTCCAGTCCTTTGTCCAGCAATGCCGCCAAACGAAGCAATGAACGATTGATACGGGTATTCGGACTGCCGCTAACCAACAACCGAATCGCTTCACCCAATGGAAGATTCGACCGCACCGCCTGTGAAATTAACAACATCGTTTCATACATCATTAGTATTTTAGGATAATTTAGCACTTAATATCATAACATTCAAGATAACAGTGGTTTAATGTATTGTAAATCATCTACACTGTCAATACAGCGCGCATTCAATTGTCGTAATATTTTTCGTGGAATTTTTGTGTGAAACACCAAAAAAGCAATAATTAAAGAGGTAAGCAATGTTTTGCCGAAGGGCTTTCATCCGCCATTGTGTCGGCGATAGCCGACTTGACCCTGTTGACGGACAGAAATGGGAAAACCGAATCAACCGTTGCGACCGTAGGTAAAAATCCTTCGGCGAAAGGCTTTCACCTACGGTCGCCCACCTCTTTCAGGTTCGACGCAAGTTTTTGTATTGCAAAGACTTATGAAAACATGTAACCGGCTGTTCACTGACCCGTTCACTCCTTCAAAACGGCATTGTTCACCAGGATCAGGAATTGATGTTAATGTCTTGATTATAAACAAATTATGAAATATCTCGGCACAAAACAGTATTGAGATATGCACTTTCAAACAAATCGGCAATTTGTTGTTGTTGTTGTTGTTGTTGTGTAAGCCAATGCGTTTTCAGCTTCGAGGCGGATTTGAACTTGACTTTTACCGGCTTCGGACTGATAAATGATTAAATGTTGATGTTCCAGCATAATAATTTCTGATCATATTGTTGTAGAATTACCCTTGAATTTATTCCCCTAAAAATTCTAGCCATAAACAACATTGTAGGAGTAACTATTGATTTTTTTTGATAAAGATTTATGTTTTAAGGTTATGATAATTTTTAATCGGAATCATCTTTAACCTTGCGGTAATTATATCGTTTGGTTTAGGCTTTTCCACTGTTCCCAATATTTAACCCCAACACAAAAATGGAAATTAAACCCTTTTCTGGCTATCGTTACAACACACAAAAGATTAAAAACTTGAATGAGGTTATTGCGCCGCCGTATGATGTTATTGACGATTCGTTGCAGGATGAACTTTATGGGCGTCATCCGAACAATGTGGTTCGGCTTATTCTGAACAAAATTTCCCCCACTGATAGCGAAGCCGATAATCGTTATACACGATCCGCCAAAATACTTGCCCAATGGAAAAAAGAGAACATTCTTGTTCAAGAGGAAAAACCGGCAATTTATGTGTATCACCAGATTTTTGAAATATCCGGTCAACAATATATCCGTAAAGGATTTATGTGCGCTTGCCGTGCAGTTCCATTCGGTTACGGAATGGTTTATCCGCATGAAATGACCATGAATGCTCCCAAATTTGACCGGCTTATGTTGACGACCGCGTGCAAAATGAATTTCAGTCAAATTTTCGGACTTTATCCTGATGAAAAAAAGATTATTCAACAAGGTCTTGAAGAAACTATTGAGACCCAAAAATTTCCGTTTGTTGAGGCGGTTGATGATCTTGGGGTTATTCATCGGATGTGGGTTGTTGACGATTCGGAGGCGATTATGTCGGTAGTTAAGGAAATGGTGTCCAAACCGATTTTTATTGCCGACGGGCATCACCGTTACGAAACAGCATGTAATTACCGGATGCAAGTGGATGATATGGGGTTGTTGACAAGTGATCATCCGGCAAATTATGTACTGATGGTATGTGTTGCTATGGAAGATTCGGGGCTGCTTGTGTTACCGACACACCGGCTTTTTTCGGGATTGCCGGAGTTTTCCAGCGAAGAAATTAAAACAAAACTCGGAAATTATTTTACAACAGAAGATGTCGGCAACAGCCCCAACGACGCACATCAGGTCTGGAAACGTATCGAAAAAGAAAAAAGACAAGATACAATTGCTCTGTACACGGCAAAAGACGAAAAATGGATGCTGACAACACTAACACAATCAGGACAAGAAAAAATGAAAGAAACCGCCATAGAACATCATCCCGAATGGTGTGAACTTGGAGTTAGTTTGCTGCATTGCCTGATTATCGAAACGCTTCTTGAAAATAAAAATTATCCCACACCAACATATCTTCATCTTGTGGACGATGTTATTGCGGAATTAAAGCAGGGGCAATATCCACTGGCGGCATTGGTCATGCCGGCAACTGTTGAACACATCAAATCGTTGAGTATGCTCGGCGACCGAATGCCGGCAAAAAGTACCTACTTTTATCCCAAACTCATTGCCGGTTTCGTATTCAACCCGCTCGAGTAATTCGTTGATTATTTCGGAATTTGTAGAGACTATAATCAGCGATGTAACGGTCTATTTCAAAATTGATTGAAAGGGCAGCATTGGGGGAGTAGGGGGTTGTCTGAATTTTCTATTTGGACTACAATTCTGACTTATGTTTTTTAACCTTCCTAACTTTTTGAGTTCGCTATGAATAATTTATTACGTCCCGATTTTGCGAAATGTAATAATCTTGTGCCGGTTATTACGCAGGATGCGGCAACCGGTGAGGTGTTGATGTTGGCTTACATGAATGAAGATGCCTACAACGAAACCCTAAAATCCGGTAATGCCGTTTATTTCAGCCGCAGCCGGAATAAATTATGGCGAAAAGGGGAAGATAGCGGAAATATCCAGAAAGTTTCCAGCGTATTTCTTGATTGTGATGCCGATACCATCCTGCTCAAAGTTGAACAAATCGGCGGTGCCGCTTGTCATAAAGGTTATAAAACTTGTTTTTTCCGCGAAATAATTCCCGATGGTTTTAAAATTGTTGGTGAACGTATTTTTGATCCGGAAAAAGTTTATGGTACAAAGTAATTTTTTGTAAAAATAATTTTGAAAATTCTTCTCAATTATATTTTGCTGATTATTTCCCATTTTGGGGGCAACAGTGATTGGAATGAATTATGAAAATTTCCGTTCCGTTAGGGACGGTATGTTGATAGAAAACTTTTTTATCGTGTTTTTCTGCTGAACTTTATTTATTAAAACAAAAAAAATATGCCTAAGGCTAATATTAAAATTATTGGTGAATCGATCAATGATTCTGTTCCTTCCACACACCAACTTTTTGAAGACGGTAATATTGATGGTATTAAAGAGTTGGCGTCTTTTCAGGATGAAAAGGGATCGGCTTATATTGACGTGAATGTGGGAGGACGTTCATCGGAGTTTCTGGCAGAAATTGTTCGTATGGTTCAGACGGTTACCCAAAAACCGCTCTCAATTGACACCCCTGATCCGGTGTTGGCGGAAGCAGGATTAAAAGCATATAACAATTCCGTGGGGCAACCGCTTCTTAATTCGATTTCGCCGCTCCGAACAGAGATGTTTGAACTGTACAAAATTAAACCGTTTCGACCCATTCTTTTGATTTCCGAAACAATTCAAGACGGTAAAGCCGGCGCATGTCATACTGCACAAGAAACTTATGACGCTGCAAAATTATTGCTTGCAGAAGCAAAAAAAGCAGGAATTCCCAATAATGATCTGATTTTTGATCCGGGAATTGCGCCGATTGGTTCTGACAGCGAAGGTAATTTGTCGCGATTGCTTGCGGCGTTAAAATTGATTTATGAGGATCCGCAGTTTGCGGGTTTTCACGCTTCGGTTGGGTTAAGTAATTTCACGGTGATGCTGCCCCCGAAACGGAAGGACGGTTCGCTTGTCAAAGGACCGCTCGAAAGTGCCTTTTTAACTCGCGCAATGCCGTTGGGACTTGACCATGTTATTGGTTCCGTTAAACGTCATTATGAAGTTTTGGAAGAAGGTGATCCTGCGCTTATTTGTATTGACGATTGTATTCGGCTTGGCGGGTTTGATTCTATTATGCGCGTCCGTAGTTTCTACAAATAATTCAAAATAATATTTCAATATTTCCGGTAGTTGCCTGATTGATGTTTATTTGTGTGAGGAAATTTGTAACAGTTCCCGACAATACCCCCCCCAATAGCGTAACTATTCCGTAACCGTTCCTTCGGAGCAACTATGGAATAGTTACAAAATAAAAGTAATTCGTAATGTATGATTTTATTGATTAACTATTCTTTATCCTTTTTTTTGAAAGTATTTGATTATGTCTGCTTCCTATCTTTCCGATCTTGAAATTGCACGACAAACGACAATGACACCGATTGACCGTATTGCCGAAAAGATCGGTTTATCCGGTGATCAAATTGAATGTTACGGACGTTTCAAAGCGAAAATTTTGCTTGAGACGATTGCTTCTCAAAACCAACAGGTTTCCCGCCCCAATGGGCATCTGATTTTGACAACCGCATTGAGTCCCACTCCGGCAGGTGAAGGGAAAACAACAACCAGTATTGGGTTAACCGACGGATTAAACCGAATTAATAAAAAAGCCGTTGTTTGTCTTCGTGAACCTTCACTTGGTCCCAGTTTTGGAATGAAGGGCGGAGCTGCCGGCGGCGGTTATGCTCAAGTCGTCCCAATGGAAGATATTAACCTTCATTTTACCGGCGATTTGCACGCCATTTCAACTGCTCATAATCTTTTGGCGGCTGTTCTCGATAATCATCTGCATTTTGGTAACACGCTTCGTTTGGAAACACGGCGCATTGTCTGGAACCGTGTTGTTGATCTGAATGATCGTGCATTGCGAAAAATTATTGTTGGTCTTGGCGGCACGGCTTATTCTGTTCCCCGTGAATCGAGTTACGATATTACGGTTGCGTCTGAAGTGATGGCGATTTTTTGTCTCTGTAATTCTCTTTTCGAACTCAAAGAACGATTAGGCAAAATAATTGTCGGTTATACAGCAAACGGGGAACCTGTTACGGCGTCGCAATTGCTTTGCCACGGTGCAATGGCGGCGTTGCTCAAAGATGCGATTAAACCCAATTTGGTTCAAACTCTTGAAGGTAATCCCGCTCTCATTCACGGCGGTCCTTTTGCCAATATTGCTCATGGTTGTAACAGTGTGTTGGCAACAAAACTTGCTTTGAAACTGGCAGATTATACTGTTACGGAGGCAGGGTTTGGTGCGGATCTTGGGGCGCAAAAGTTTTTTGATATTAAATGTCGTCAAGCCGGTCTTCAACCCAGTGCAGTTGTTGTGGTGGCAACTGTTCGCGCCCTTAAATATCACGGCGGCGTCGGATTGAAAGACCTCACTCAACCCAACCCGAATGCCCTAATCACCGGTTTTGACAATTTGCGTAAACATCTCGAAAATATTCAACTTTATGGTGTTCCGGCGGTTGCGGCAATCAATTCGTTCCCGACAGATACGGAAGAAGAAACACAACTAATAATCAAAAAATGTTCAGAAATAGGGATTCGGGCGGCTAAGTCGGAACATTGGGCGCATGGCGGCGCTGGTGCGGAAGAATTGGCGCGTATTGTTGTCGAAACCATCGACAAAGAACCCGCAACCTTCAAACCGCTTTATCCCAATGAAATGCCGCTTCTCGAAAAAGTTGAAACGGTTTGTCGAAAAATTTACGGAGCAGATCGAATTGTTGTTGAGAAAAATGTACGGGAAAAGTTTGAGCAATTTGAAGCGTTGGGATTTGGTCATTTTCCTGTTTGTATTGCCAAGACGCAGTATTCATTTTCGGCGGATCCATCTTTACGGAATCGACCAACCGGTTTTGATATTCCGATTCGGGACGCCCGAATCTCTGCCGGAGCCGGATTTATTGTCGTGTTAACCGGCGAAATCATGACCATGCCGGGATTATCAAAATCGCCCGCCGCAGAACGTATTGATATTGACGAACACGGACAAATTACCGGATTGTTTTAACAAAGCACAACCTACGGTTATGCACCTCTCGTCCCCGCGGGACTAAGAAAAAAATATATTACGGAAATTCCACTGATATATTACGAAAAAAATAAAAAAATCTTTTCTCTCCTATTGACAAATTTTCCGTTCTATTTACAATTCACAAAATGTTTGAGAGATAAAAAATTATTTATGGGGAAAATTAACAAAACGTTCCTTAAATTATGGTAATTTCTAAAAACTGATTTTCAGATGAAGTGTTCCGTTTCCCATTTTGGACTTTGGCAATTTCAACAGATTGTTGCTTGGCTGTTGCTGGTAACATTTGTGCCGATTGCTATTCTCTGTGAAGGGATACACTTGTTGCCCGGAATGGGAACGTGTTGTCAATCGTCTGATCACGGGCAAACGTCGGCAAGTCATCACCATCATCACTCGGCTGGTGATTTGCCTCACCAAAATTCACATCATCCGAATACACATCATCAAAATTCAGATTTTATTCCGATTGATGGATGTGTGGTTTGTGAATTTTGTTCATTATTTAACGGTATTGGTATTGAGTTGGTCAGTTCTTTGGCGACAAAGGTTATTTCTATTGTAAATATTTTGGAACCGGTATTATTCTCTGGTGAATTCTTTTCACTGTTTCTGGTTCGTGCACCGCCTGCGGTAATCTGTTAATTGTTGCGGCGATTCATTTATTGCGATCTTTTGCTGAAAAGCAAAATATGTCGGTTCAAAAATTTTTGTCCCGCTGGGGATGAAATATTGGTAGAAAAAATATATTGGTTCAAAAATTTGAGGTTGTTTTTGATGATCGTTACCTATTTTAAACCTTTAGACATTGAATCATTTCACCAATATTTCCTTGCTAACATTCACTAACTACAATGAAAAACGCTTTTACCTTAATTGAACTTTTAATTGTCATTGCACTCCTCGCTGGCATTGCCATGATTGTTATTCCTAATCTTGTCGGCGACAAAAAAGACGTAACCGACACCATCATTCAGTCCGAACTCGCCGAAATTCAACGTGCCTTTTTCCGCTTCAAAAATGATTGCGTGTTGCAACCAAAACATTATCAAACCGTTGCCCAATACGGTGTTTCCGTGTTGCTGGAACAGGAAATTAACGGTAAAACCTTATTCGAATCATGGGACAATGACCGGCAACGCGGTTGGCGCGGCGCCTATCTCACCCAAGATGATAAACGTTTCATCGATCCTGATTCCGTCGGACAACAAGAAAGTGGTAATGTTGAAGTTGCCGTCATCTGTTGCTCCAACAACGCCGACAATCAATCCGATTACTATCGCATTTTAGCAACAAATAACAAAGGTGTGATTCTTGAACCAAAAACACTTAATCCCAATGAGGTTCATCAATTGTGGCTGGTTTATCCTTACCCTGGTTTTTTAAAAACTCAATTTTCCGAAATCGTCAATGAAAACAAAAAATATTACCGTCAACTTCTCGAAGAGGAAGTTACCGAATTTGATACGCCGCCATCCAAGTAATCTAATTAAGGGTATGACTCTTATTGAGTTACTTGTTGTGTTGGGTATTTTGGCGGCGTTGGCGGGAATGACGTTAAGTTTCGTCGGTGAAATGAATACCGCCGCACGCCAAAATGTTACCAAAAATAAACTCGAACAAATCGAATCCGCCATTGTCGGTGATCCTACTCATTCAAGCCGCTTCCTAAACGATATGGGACGATTACCCGTAAAAATAGACGGAAACGGAAGCACACTAAGCGAACTCTGGAATAATCAATTGTTCAATCCCAAAACAAATGATCCCTTCATCAAATATAACGGATACGAAAATGATATTACAACAAATCTTACGAATAATATCCCATTTTACATAACAATTCATGGCGGTTGGAAAGGACCCTATCTCAATGTGACCAACCAAAAACTCTATGACGGTTTCGGTAACGATTTTTATGTCGCCGATCCAGAGGCGTCAGCAAAAGATAAAATTACAGGATGGGATGATCAATGGAAGGAGGATGAAGAAGATGAAGAAATGGAAAAAATGATTGAACTTAATCCCACAGGAACAATTCTAAAATTTGGAAGTTTCGGCGAAGATGATACATTCAACATTCCCGATAATTCCGGTACAACAACAACAACAACAGCATGGCAAAATACCGATGTTATTAAAGAATTTAGACATTCCCAAGTTTTTTCAACCTTACACGTCAATATTTTGTTGCGAGATTGCAGTACCAATCCGGCAACTTGGTTACCGCCAAAATTTATTGAAAACAAAGTAAAACCCTATGATAAAAATTCTACTACCTACACAACCGGTTCTATTGTTGAAGTAACGATTAATGAAAAAGAATATTTGTTTATTTGTACCCATTCTCCGTCGTCAGCATCGGCAAGTGAAGAACCAACATGGAGTTGTGCCGGAGTCGTAACGGACAAGAGTGGGCGTGAATGGATTTGGCTTTCACGAACAACCTATTTAAATCAACTCCGGGTTGTTGTGTTTTCACCGTATGTCGAAACCGAACTCAATGAAAACACACCAAAAAAATCTACCCTCGTCCGAACAGCAACCGCTTTTTATCCTCATTCCAATTCTCAAAACAACGAACCTACTATTTGGGGACATGACCTAAAAATCTTCCAGCCCTCTAATGATTATTTAGGGGATACCGATGATTTGTTGCCCGCCGTTGAAATACTAGGTAATGGAATGGGGACTAAAGTAAACAACAAAAATGGTGATACCATAAACGAAATGACGTTTCACAATCTCACCCCTGGTATCCGAAAAATCTTTGCCTACGGTTATGTCAAAATCACGGAACAGAACGAAAATGGGAATGAGAGTGAGAAAACACCCTATTCCAACGCCCGACATTC
>JAITIZ010000466.1 GCA_031279215.1 Planctomycetaceae bacterium | reverse complement strand
GGAGGAACGCAGGCGTCTCGCCTGCACTGTTTTTTTACAAAAAACGCCTAAATATGCGGTCGAGACGACCGCGTTCCTTCTAACAATAAATTTTTACATTAGGTTTTTAGAAGTTCCCTTAACTTAATGACTGTAAGAAGTATAATTACAGTATGATATGAATGCCCAAAGTGTCAGGCGGCGTAACATCATACAAAAAATAATTTTTCTATCCCCCCTTGCAAAGTATTGAATGATAGTTAAAAATATTAAAACATTGTTTTGGGAACATGAGTTTTTTTAATTTATTTGTGATATTGGTTTCAATTGTTTAGGGTACCGGTTTACTAAACCAGCATTTGTTTGAGCCGGATAACGGTGTACTTGACAAAAAATCTTTGTTGTTGTACATTTCAAAAAATAAATTTCGATTTTCAACAAAACTTCAATCCCAAAACTCTATTGCTCAAAAAAACACATTTACGTTTTTTTGGGTTTAGATTAACGGGATTTTTTTGTTGGCATAGTTTTTTCGTTTTATTTTTGAATGGATTAACTCAATTTAATTTTTTTTTAAGGAAATTGATGTATTAATTGAAATTCTAATTCTATTAGTTACATGAATTTATTCTATGAGGTATTTTTTATGTTGAACAATATCAAGATAGGTACGAAGTTATATCTCGGTTTTGCGTTGTTGATAGTAATGGCGGCATGCATAGTAATTAGTAGTTTGTACGGTGTTTCCGAAGTAAACGGCGGCTTACAAATATTACAATATTTTGGCAGCGTATCGGATGACGGATATCAAACGATTATCGGCGGTTCGCGGGCAATGACTGCCACAACGCTTCATGTTTATGCAAAAGATAACGAAGGGGCAAAAAAAGTTAAGGAACAAATCGATAAAACAAAAGAATATCTCAACTCCGTCAATGAAAAAATCAAAAATGATAAATTTTACTCTGACGAATTACACAAACAATATCTAACGAAAGTCAGTGCCGTTTCTACCGCACTGGATAATTTTGCCAATCTTGATCAACAATATGCACGATTTCAAGAAGAACGGCTAAGTAAAGCCACCGACTTTGATAAGTTATATCGCCAAACCGGTACAGTACTTGGTGAGATACTGGCAATGGTTGACGCTCAATATAAAGAACGAATTGAAGCTGTAACCTATGACGGCGATATAACTTTACATTATTTCAAAAAGAACAAAATTGCGCGTGATTGCCGCGGTGCTTTGACGGCATTTAGAATTTCATACGACGCTTATCAACTCGCAATCGGCGTAGAAGAAGGAAAAACTACGCATGATAAAATGTGGACAGCTTATAACAAGTTTTTTGACACAACAAAAGCTTTTGAATCTGTTCCGTTTGAATCCGAACTTGCGTCGAAAATTACAAATATACGCGAACTCGCCGATGGAATAAAAAATAATCTGACAATTATTGCTAAAAATGTGAACGAGCAAAATATTATTGTTATGCAGCTATTTGAAGCGAGCAATGATTTTGACAAAGAAACACGCGAATTAATGGATATGATTAGCAAAGTTTATGAGCAATCGGCAGCGCGTGGAAATGATATGGCTGTTTGGTCGAATTTTTTGGTTCTTTTGATTGGTTGTGTTACGTTGGCGTTTTCGGTTTGTGTTGCGTGGGTGATTGCGGGCAATATTGCGCCGGGTATTAGGAATGTTGCCGAGTCGATGCAAATGATCGCGAAAACGGGTGATTTGACAGTTAATGTCAACAAGCGGTTTACGCAACGTAAAGATGAGATTGGTGATTTGGCGAGTTCGTTCATGTTTTTGACGGAAGAATTTCGCGGGGTTGAGAAGTTGGCAATTAATCTGGCGGATGGCAAATGGAATACGAAAGTTGTAATACGCGGCGAGCAGGATGTAATGAATATTTGCCTGAATCAAATGTTACGTCAGGTGAATGAGGTATTGTGTGAGGTAGATAATCTTGTTTTGGAAATGGTCAGCGCAACAACACAATTAGCGGCAGCGAGTGAACGTCTTTCGGAAGGTGCTGCTCAATCGGCAACAAGTATTGAACAGATTGCGACATCGATTAATGATATTGGTTCGCAGACGAGCAAGAGTGCAGAGAATGCGGATGCGGCAAACAAGTTGGCTGGTAATGCCAATCAAGCAGCAACAACTGGTCAGGAAATGATGCAAAAAATGGTGGTGTCAATGCAACAGATTACGAATAACGCCAATGACGTGCAACGTGTGGTTAAAGTGATTGATGATATTTCGTTTCAAACGAATTTGCTTGCTCTTAATGCTGCGGTTGAAGCGGCAAGGGCTGGAACGCATGGTAAGGGGTTTGCGGTTGTTGCGGAAGAAGTCAGAAACTTAGCGGCGAGAAGTGCCAAAGCTGCGGCGGAAACAACGCAAATGATTTCAAACAATAATGTACAAATTCAAGCCGGTGCCGGTGTTGCGGCGCAAACGGCTGATACGCTTGTATCGATTGTTGATCAAGCTTCGCAGGTTGCCGATCTGATTGAGAAAATTGCTGTTGCCAATCAAGAACAGGCAACCGCCGTTTCACAAGTTTCAACAGGATTACAACAAATCGAAACTGTTATTCAACAAAACAAAAATACCGCAGAAAATACCGCAGCAACCACAAATGAAATAAATCAAAGAATGCACAAATTAAAAGAGTTAATCGGAAAATTCCACATCAAAAAAGAACAAGAACACACATAAATTGTAACACTATAATTTTTTGTTTTTTTGAGATCACGAAATACACGAAAATTATCTAAAAAAAACTTTCGTGCGGTTCGTGTAAAAATGCCCAAAATAGACTGTTATAAAAAAATTCCACTGATAGATTACAAAAAATATAAAAAATTTTGTAATATATCAGTGGAATAATTGTTTAAGTTTAAAAAGGTCTTCGCCCTGAAAGGGCAGTATAATAGTTGAGAGTGGAAAGTTGAGAGTGGATAGTGTCGCAAGCGGAATGATGACCGTTTGGGTAGTAATCCGCATGCGACACTATCCACTATCAACTCTCAACTACAGTATGTTGCCCTTTCAGGGCGTAGGAAAAAGATCATGGCGAGGCAAGCCGCGCCGTTAGACGGAGGTTTACACCGTAAGAGTGATTACAAAACAAAAATTCCACTGATATATTACAAATTTTTTTTAAAATAATCTGCGAAAATCGGCGTCATCTGCGGACAATTTGAATTATGTGTTTGTTAATAAAATAGGACCGTTACACTAAAACACTCGGCAATACGTTTCAACAAAACCGAATTTAAAAACCTATTGAAGTCAAACGGCGGGAAAGAATAATACCGCATTAATTTTATGTTGCGAATAATTTTATGTTTTTTGTTTTGGTCAATAAATGTTTATACAATAAATATTTATGCGTCAGAGGTTCCGTTTGAAGTAACCGATGCTGATGGTAATATTGTTAGCGGAACAGTAATTGCGTTTGATTCTGTCCGGCTGGTTCTTGATACCAATGAAATCCAAACAGAGATTTTAACGGAAAAAATTGTTCGAATACAAAGTTTGCTTGGTAATCCGTTTTTGTCTGCGGTTTCCGACTCTGGTAACTTGTTCGGGCCTTCCTCAAATTCCAATGCGCCGTCTCGAAAACAGTCCAGTAAATCTATTAACGCATTGCTCCAGAAACGCGAAACAAACTCTTCACAAAAAAAACAGGAAATAGAAACAAAACCGGTTTTTCCTGACATTGTTTCTGTTTTGGAATTGAAGGATCACACACGGCTGGTTGCTACGGAATTTGTAACAAAAGGGAAATCTGCTGTTGTCCGTCTTCTGAATAATGAGGAAATCACTTTGCCATTGGAACAACTTCTTGCGGTTCGGTTGATTGTTAAAGGCTTGAACGAAGTTACAACTCCTCCCGAAGATTGGCAGAAATTCGCCGTTCAATCCGGTCATGCGGAAACAGGAGATCGAATTATTGTTGGTCAACCCGGTTCTTTGGATGTTTATACCGGTATTCTTCGGGAAGTTGGTAAAGATGTTATTTCGTTTATCGTCGATGGCGAAACACTTCCGGTTCCGCGCCGAAAAGTTTTTGGCTTGTTATTTCAACCGTTACATAATTTGCAAAACACTGCAAAAAATACTGCCGATCAGACACCGCAAACTTCACCGCAAACTTCATTCGGTTCCCTTGCTCTTTGGAATGGTACAATATTGTATCTTCACTCTCTAAAATCGAACGAAAATGGTCAATGGTCTTGGACAACAGTTTCCGGTGTTACAGGAACATTGTTCCTTGAAGAGATTGACGAGTTTGATCTTGGTCGGAAAAACGCTTTTTATCTAACTGATTTGAAACCGGTATTGTTGGAACAAGCGTTTTTCTTTGATCGAGAAATAGATAAAACGGCGAAATCTGTTAAAACGGCGGGTGCGGAAAACACGGCAAACAGTTTACAGTTACTTCGGGCTTATCGAACCCAAAAAATAATTTCACAACTCGCTAACTCAAACAATAATAATAACAGTACAAAATTACCGTTTTTACCGTCTCAACCGCGTTATGATTCACGTCAAAACAAAATACCGGATCATCCTATACCGAAGTTTGAAGGTATTGTTCTTGATGGGAAAGTTTATGAGCATGGTTTTGCGGTTCCGGCGAAAACGGTTTTTGAATACACGCTTACCGATTCATTTGCGATGTTCCGTGCGGTTGTGGGAATTGACGACCGGTTGCGTCCTAACGGAGGAGTTCGGCTTCGGATTCAGGCGGAACAGCAATTGCTTGGTGATTGGGTATTTTACGGCGATGAACCGGCAAAACCATTGAAACTCACCCTGCCGCCCAATACTAAAACCTTGAAATTTGAAATTGATTTTATCAACGGAATTACCGTTCCGGCGATTCTAACTCTTGCTGAACCCCAATTGTTAAAATAATTGCAACAATTCAGCGGGCGGTTTGCTGTTATTGTTTTGTAACCTGTTCACCCATAAACAAAGTAAAAACTTTGTGACTTCCTATCTTACCGATCTGACTTTTCAACTTTTAAGCGGAGCAATAAAACTCGGTGAACCGCGAAAATTGTTATTGCAACATTTTTTTCGTGCGGCACAAACCGAAGAGGGAGGTTTTGCCGGTCGTTATTTTAGGGGAGATCTTTATTATACGGCGTTTGCGCTTCGCGGTTTATTTCTTCTTGGTGCATTGGACGATCCCCGATTATTACAATCTGTTTCGATTTTTCTGGAACACGAAGAAAAACAGGAAATGAAACCGATTGATCTTGTTTCTTTCCTATTCTCGTCCACAATTATCCATTGGGCAAACAATACGGAACTTTCAGCGAAACAAAAGAACAAAATTCTTACACAATGGAAAAAATTTCAGCGTGATGATGGTTGTTTTGCATCGTCAGAGCACACGGCGTATTCGAGTACTTACACAACATTTCTTGCTGCTGTTTCGTTTGAGATGTTGGAGGCGGAAGAGGAAAAACGGGCAATTCCCGTAACACCTATTTTAGCGAGACAATGTTCTGACGGCGGTTTTACGGAATTGGCGGTATTGCGCCGAAGCGGTACGAATCCGACTGCGGCGGCTATTGCGTTTCTCAAAATGTTGGGATGTGAACTCCCAAACCGGCAGGCAACAATCAATTTTCTCCTAAACCGCCAAACTCCTCAGGGCGGTTTCCAAGCTCATGAGCTTATTCCTATTCCTGATTTATTGAGTAGTTTTACGGCGGCGGTTGCTCTGGGGGACCTGAATGCGCAGCAACAATGTCATTCTGAATTGTTACGGTGTTTTCTTAGCGAGTTGCAATTACGGGACGGCGGTTATTGCGGCAGTTTGTGGGATCGGCAAAGTGATACGGAATATACTTTTTACGGTCTTGCGTTGGAATCATTGTTTTCTGCTTCTTACTTTTGAACAATCCGTAACTATAATTCGACGGGGCGTACACCGAGAGTTATTTCGATTTGGATTGTTTTTTCATTACGGATAATTTCAACGGTTGCGATTTCTCCTGGTCGGGAAAGAACGACAAGATGTGAGAGTTGCAGCGGGTCATTAATTTCTGTTTTGTTCCACCGCAGAATAATATCACCGATTTTAACACCGGCGTCCCGAGCCGGTGATTGCGGTAAAAAACCTGTTACAACAACACCGCGCGGATGGTTTGATTGTTGATTGGGAGTTGGTCCCATATACATTCCAAGCCAACCGTGTTTCATTTCACCATGTTTGAGAATTTCTTCGTACACTTTTTTTGCAAGAATACTGGGAATTGCAAAACCAATTCCCAAGTTACCGCCTGTTTCGGAAAAGATTGCCGTATTGACACCGATCAGTTCTCCGTTCAGATTCACTAAGGCTCCGCCGCTGTTCCCGGGGTTGATCGCGGCGTCGGTCTGCAAAAACTCCTGAACCCATCGTTTGGACGGCATGGGATTATACCGTTCTGTGGCACTGATAATTCCTGATGTTACGGTTTGTCCCAAATCGTAGGGATTACCGATAGCAATCACTTGATCGCCCACTTCAATTTGTCGGCTGTCGCCCCAGTTAATCGCTTCGAGATTGGTTTCGTTAATTTTCAGAACAGCCACATCTGTTGCCTGATCATGACCAATTTCCTGAGCTTCGATGATACGTCCATCGTTTAAGCGTACCATAATTTTTTGGGCGTTGGCAACAACGTGTTGGTTGGTCAAAATGTAACCTTGAGCATCGACAATGACTCCGCTGCCAACATCCATGCCAATTCCATGATATCCAAACGGCGCAAGAGTGCGAATACCGACAACACAAGGCGCAACAACCTTGGCAACCCAAGGAATACGTTGTTCTGGACTAGGAATATCCGTAAGGAGTTTTCGGGCAACATCGGCTTTGGCTCGTTCGGCTCCGCGATTCAAGGAATACGCCGCCTGTTCCGCAAGCCAGGGAATAGTCAACACCGCCGTCAGAAACACAAGAATCAAAAACAAAATCGAAATTCGACGGTGTGATGTTGCGGATCGGCGGCGGTGACGGCGCAACGGTTTTGAATCAGGCGGAGAAGGAAAAGACGAAACTGACGATTGTTGACAATCTTCCGACGAAGAATTCGGAAAAGGATTTTCAATAGACCAGTCTTCCGAAAACGGGGTTGGTTCGTTTGGAGAAGGGTTGTTTTCTAAAGGATTTTGATGATCTTCCATGTGAAAGGAAATCTGTTTTATCAACAGATTTTTCGTTTTTGAAATTTGTTTTTAAAATTCGTTTTTAAAATTCGTAATTACCGTAGAGACGCAATGCATGTAGAGACGCAATGCATTGCGTCTCTACTACTGAAATATTACCGATTTTGTAATCTATCAGCGGAATTTTTGTTTTACGGCAAACACTGCAATCGTTACAATGATTTCTAATTATATCTTTTTAAATATATTTTTCACTCATACAACGGCTAAAATCTGAAAAAATTTCCGGTAATCTATCAGTGGAATTTTTGTTTTTCGCTCTTAACCCCGCTAGGGGTGTGAACTGCATAACCGGCGGTGAAGCGAAGCGCAACCGCCGGAGAGCAGGAACTCCCTCATTTTCCAAAGCCCTGCAAGGGCGAGATAATAGTTAATAGTTAATAGTTAATAGTTCGCAAGCGGAATTATTGCCGTTTAGGTAATAACTCCGCATGCGACACTATTAACTATTAACTATTAACTATTAACTATTAACTATAATCTCGTCCCTGCGGGACTAAGAAAACATAAGAGATTAAGAAAATGCCGCGAAAATAGAACCAAAAAAATTATTCCACTGATAGATTACTAAAGGGAACTTCTAAAAACATCAGGAACGCAGTCGTCTCGACTGCACATTGCCTATAAAAAGTGCAGGCGAGACGCCTGCGTTCCTAAAAAAATGAGTTTTTAGAAGTTCCCTATAGATTACAAAAAATCCTTGAAAATCCGCGAAGATCGAATCTCTGCGAAAATTGCTGGACGTAAATCGGCGAAAATCGCTGGACGTAAATCGGCGAAAATCGGCGAAAATCGGCGAAAATCTGCGGACCAAAATAGACAATGACAAAATCGTGTGTATAAAACTAGGTCAAAAAATACATAGTACACAAAAGAGATAAATTAGATAATTTATTCGTATTATATTGGATTTATCTCATAATTGAAAACAAGTAAAACTTTATTGTCTGTTGTTCGATGTAGTGTGATAACGGGAGGAGGGAGTTCCTTGTGTGGGAGCGGGTTTGTATGCTGAGCAGAATTAAACATCGTTCAAATCAAAAGGAACAACCGACGCAAATACAGTTTCGTTAAGTACACAAGAGGAAAAACAAATGAAAAAATTTATCATGGGATGCCTCGGCGTCATCACTGCAATTGTGGTGATACAATTCGCCCAGGTTGAAGTCAAAGCAGGCGTGTTCCAGGATTGCAGTCCGTGTGAGGAAATCTCCGAGTGTAATCCCTGTGATGAGGCGTTCTGCGATCCGTGTGAAGCCATCTGCGGGACCAAAAAGTCAAAATGGTTTATCAATGGGTATCTCGAAGCCGGGTTCGTTGCCAATGAATATGGGCAGAAGAATTTTTATTACCCCAAAACACCCGGTTACAGTCACAACGATGTTATTTACGGTAACACAGATTACTTACAAAACGTAAAAAACACCGGCGGACAATTGAACCAATTGTACATTTCGGCGGGAAAATCGGTGGACGGTAGCCGTGGTTGGGATTTTGGAGGAACCGTTGATTTTACATTCGGTACCGATGCCGGTTTTGTCCAATCTGCCGGTTTAGAGTATGCCGCAGGGCATGGACCGGATTCGTGGGGAACAGGAGACTATTACTCCGCATTTGCCCAAGCGTATTTTGAAGCCGCTTATAAAAAGTGGAACATTAAAGCCGGTAAACTTTATGCTCCGTTTGGAAGCAATGGTTATAAGTCAACCGACCGATTCTTCTACTCGTTAGCGGACACTTTTGCGTTTGTTCCTGCAACCGCAGCAGGTGCTTATGCCACCTACACGTTCAACGATAAACTCAGCGTTTACGGCGGTTGGGTTCAACCTGATCAGTTTGGTGAAACAAGCCATGACAATGCCGTACTTGGCGGTATCATTTTCCAGCCAACCAAAAAGTTGAATTTACATTACGCTTTTGCTATTGGTAAAAATACCGTTCAAGATGCCGACATCAACTATTTTGTCAACTCTTTGGTAGCCACTTACCAGATTAATAAGAGGTGGAAGTATATTTTCGATTGGACGTTGAAAAATGTCAACGATCATTGGGTGGATGAATATGACGATGATGGCACCGATGTTACGGAAACAGGAACAAATCGAACAATGGATTATGGTATCAACAACGAGTTGATTTACCAATACAATTCGAAATGGGCCTTTGGTGTCCGTGCCGGTTGGGTTCATAATGGGGAATCTAGTCCTTGGTCGGATTCAGAAGGAGATAGCGGTAATTGGTGGTCTTACGATAACAAATATACCTTCTCGATTGGTGCAAACTGGACACCAACGAAATGGTTACTTGTAAAGCCGGAACTCCGTTACGATGTATTTGATCTGAGTAGATACTCTGGAGGCAGTTACCAGCCCACACCATTTAATACTATTGACGATAATGGAGAATGGCGAGAGACGACGGAGCAGAAAAAAGATCAATTTTCCGGCGGAATTTCCGCGATTGTGAAGTTCTAATTGAAATGTTTTCCGTAAATAAGAAAACGATTTAATTTAATGATGAAAAGCCTGCTTTCGAGCAGGCTTTTCGTGTTATAGACTTCTTGCATTGTAATATACCATTGGTAACTTCTAAAAACTAATATATTAGGAGGAACGCAGGCGTCTCGCCTGCCCTGTTTTTTTACAAAAAACTCCTAAAAATGCGGTCGAGACGACCGCGTTCCTTCTAACAATAAATT